>JBDTKL010000069.1:0-8148 GCA_039935355.1 Candidatus Tumulicola sp. | reverse complement strand
GCGATTGCATCGGAAGGCATCGCGTGCGACCCGTCAAAGGCTCGACGCACAAAGGTTCCCACACCATTAATGAGGTTAATTTTCCCGATGCGTATCACCACCACCATGACCATTGGCGCTGCGATCGTTGCGGCCGCAGCGATGAGCGCTTGCGCAAGTCGCGGCGTCGTCCCATCGCAGAGTTTCGCTTCGAGCAACGGAACCACGGCGGTGCTGGCCGCAAAAGCGACGCCGACGCCCACCGCCTGCGAAAAGACCACCCCTCCGATGTATTACTTCGGCGGCAGCTGCACGTCGTTCACGCTAAAAGAGACCGCGTCGACGATCGTCTATTTGGGCAAGTACAAGCCGTATCAAGGTATCAAGATCACGACGGTATTCACTAAGAATACGGGCGGCCCGGCGGGCGGTGTCCCAGCCGTCATGGGCGATGCGATCGGCAAAGGCGACATCACCGGAAAGGTTGGAGGGAATGCCTTCAAACTATACGGCGATGGAAAAGACTGCCTGTTTAACGGAAAACCGTCGACTTGTCCGGGCAAACCGTTTGTTTATGCCGAGCTGATCAACAACAGCAAGTACAAACTTAAGCCACAAGGAACGCCGACTTTTACGATCACCGACGCGAATGGATTTCCCGGCGCGCATGAGTGCTTCCCGGCGGAGTACACCAGTAAGGGTTGGATTCCGGAAACCACCCTCGATGCGAAGCCGAGTGGAAATACGTTACACCTGCCGTCGGCGGGAAATGACGGAAGCCTCTACTACCTTCCGAACTCGCAGTTCATCGTTGCGGGCGTCTGCGAATAGCGCGTAACCGTCGCGAGTGTGAGAACCCCGCCAAGTGGCGGGGTTCTTTTTTTCTGCAGCCAATCTGACAGGGGAATGCCCAAAACCGAACATTGGCAATGGTACGTCGAGCGTTTTGCGCCCGGTGAGGAGCACCATCACGCCGTCGAACGCTCCCTGTTTGAAGGCCATTCCGAGTTTCAGCAAGTGGCCGTCGTCGAATCCGCCGTTTTCGGCAAAATGTTGATTCTCGACGGAGATACGCAGAGTTCTCAGCGCGACGAACGCATCTATCACGAAACGCTCGTTCATCCGGCGTTGGCCGCGTCGGGCGACGTGCGCGACGTGTTGATCCTGGGCGGCGGCGAAGGCGCGACGCTGCGCGAAGTATTGCGCGCACCCGGCGTACGCACGTGCACGATGGTCGACATTGACGGACTCGTGGTCGATCTTGCCAAACGGCTGTTGCCGGAATGGTCGGACGGCGCGTTCGACGATTCGCGGGCACGCGTCATCGTCGGCGACGCGCTCGCGTATATGCGCGACGACTCGGCAGCCTATCAAACGATCGTTTCGGATCTCACCGAGCCGCTCGAGGACTCGCCCAGCAACATTCTTTTTAACGACGACGTTTTCGCCTTGATCAAGGCGCGCCTCGCGCCGGGCGGCGTCTACGTTTTGCAAGCCAGCACGGCCGCCGTGCATAACGCGTCGCTGCATTGCAAGATGGCGCGGACCTTGCGGCGCCATTACGCTCACGTCGCGTCGTTTTACACACACGTGCCCGCCTTCGATACGGATTGGGCGTTCTTGGCCTGTAGCGACCGGGTCGACGTCGCCTCCCTAGAAGCGTCTACCATCGAACGCTACTGCGCGTCGCTGCGAGGTGAAAGCTTCTTTTACGACGCCGAAACGCACCGGCGGCTCTTTTCGCTGCCGCTGTATTTACGTCGCGCGCTGGCCGTGCCGGGAGACGTGTTTTAATGGCCATCGACTTTAGCCGGGCTCCGTTCGCATGGGAGAAAGAGCGCGGAAATTTCGTCGCACTGCTCGATCTCAAGCTAGAAAAAGTGGAACACGGACGCGCCGTGATGCGCATGCCGTTCCGGCCGGAGATCACCAACGGAAGCGGCGGCGTACACGGCGGAGCGATCGTAAGCTTGTGCGACACCGTGTTTTACGTCGCGCTCGCGTCGATCTTTGGGCGGGATCAAGATACGACGACGGTCTCTCTGCAGTGTAACTTTCTCGCGCCGGCGCGTCCGCCGCACGATTTGTTGGCCGAAGCCCGCGTGCTCAAGGCCGGGCGGCGCATCGTCTATGGCGAAGTCTACGTTCGTAGCGGCGAGAAAATCGTCGCACATGCTACGCTCAATTTCTTAAATACGAATCCACAAGAGAAGCCCCAACGACCGGTCGAGGAGGCCGCCAAATGACCACCGACCCTTCGTTGCGGCAAACCGCACTGCACGGTCGCCACGTCGCCGGTGCGGCGCGTATGGTGCCGTACGCGGGCTTCTCGATGCCGGTGCAGTACGCCGGCATTTTGCAGGAGCACGACGCGGTGCGGCATCGGGCCGGATTATTCGATCTTTCGCACATGGGGCAATTCGAACTGACCGGTGATGCGGTCGCCGAATGGGCCGACGGCTTGTGCACCAACGCCGTCGCCACCATGAAACCGTGGCAAGCGCGCTACAACATCTTTTGTAACGAACGCGGCGGCGCGCACGACGACACGATTTTTTACCGGCTCGACGGCCGCTGGCTGTTGGTCGTCAACGGCGCTAACGCGGACAAGATGTGGGATCTGCTGAACGACGCGTTGCCGGCAAACGGCATCGAATTGCAAAGCTTTCACGGGAAGCGCGCGCTCATCGCGATGCAAGGGCCGAAGTCGGTCGAGATGCTGGCCAGTCATGTGCCGGTCGACATCGGTGCGCTCAAATACTACTTTTGCACCGAAACGACGGTCGACGGCGTGCCCGCCCTAATCGCCCGCACCGGTTACACCGGCGAAGACGGTTTCGAACTGTTCGTCGACGGCGATGCGGCCTCCGGGCTATGGAAAAACCTGCTCGATCGCCATTCCGGCGAGGGCCTCGAGGCGTGCGGTCTGGGCTCGCGCGACGTGCTGCGCTTGGAAGCCGGCATGCCGTTATACGGCCACGAGTTAACCGAAGAGATCACGCCGATTCAGGCCGGGCAAAGCTGGGCAGTTAAATTGAACAAGTCGTTCACGGGTCGCGACGCGCTCGAAGCGCAGGTCGCGGCGGGCGATTATTCGCGCATCGCGGGCTTGATCATGACCGGTCCCGTGCCGGCGCGCGAAGGTTACGCCGTGCAGCATGGCGGTCAAAATGCGGGCGACATTCGCAGCGGTTCGCGCGCTCCGTCGGTCGAAAACAAGAACGTTGCGACGGCATTGCTCGATCCCGGTGCGGCCGCGCTCGGGACCGAACTCGAGGTCGAAATTCGCGGTAAGTCGCATCCGGCGACCGTCGTTCCGCTTCCATTTTACAAGCGCAGTCAGCCAAGCAAATAGGAGAACTTAGAAGAGTGGGTCGGCCAGAAGAGCTGTTGTACAGCAAAGAACACGAGTGGGTGCGCGTCGACGGCGACACGGCAACCATCGGCATTACCGATTACGCCGCGGATTCGATGGGAGACGTCGTCTACGTCGAACTTCCGAAGGTCGGCGCGGGCGTCAAACAATTTGGAACCGCAGGCGTGGTGGAATCGGTGAAGGCCGTTTCGGACTTGTACGCTCCGGTCGCGGGAGAGGTCGTCGAGATCAACGATACGCTGGAAAACGATCCCGCCGCGGTCAACAAAGATCCGTTCGGAAGCGGCTGGCTTTTCAAAGTGAAGCTCGCAGGCGGAGCGCCTCCCGAAGGTCTGCTCGATGCCGGCGAGTACGAGCGGCTTACGGCCTAGTGTACGCTCCACATACGGACGCCGACGTCGAGGCGATGCTTGCCGTCATCGGGGTCGGTTCGCTCGAAGAGTTGATGCGCGTTCCCGAAGCCATCGCGTTGCGCGATCCACTCGACATCGTTCCGTCGCTGCCGGAATATCAGCTCGCCCGCCGTTTCGATCGCATTGCCGAGCGCAACGACGGCGTGGGCTTTCGCTCGTTTCTGGGCGGCGGCGCGTACCGTCATTACGCACCGCCCGCGATTACTGCGCTGGTCATGCGCGGCGAGTTTCTTACGGCGTACACGCCCTACCAGGCGGAAGTGTCGCAAGGCTACTTGCAAGCGATCTACGAGTGGCAGAGCTACATCTGCTTGCTCACCGGGATGGACGTCTCGAACGCATCCGTATACGACGGGGCGACGGCGTTGGCCGAAAGCGCGATCATGGCGATCAACGCGACCGGGAGGCGTAAAGTGCTCGTGTCGCGGGCCGTGCATCCAAATTATCGCGCGGTTCTACAAACGTATTGCGACGGTCTCGACGTCGAGGTCGATGAAGTCGGTTACGCCGCAGACGGGACGACCGATCTCGCCGCACTCGAAGCCGCCGTAGCGAGCAAGCAATACGCGGCCATCGCGATCCAGTCGCCGAATTTCTTCGGTAACGTCGACGCACTACCGAGAATAACTGCCGATGCGGTGCGCGCATCCGAAACGGTCATCATCGCCGTGGTCGCCGAGGCATTGTCGCTGGCGGCACTCGCGCCGCCCTCGGAATGGGGCGCGAACATCGTCGCCGGCGAGGCACAAAGCTTCGGCGTGCCGGTTGCGTACGGCGGACCGTACGTCGGCTTTATCGCGGCCACCAAAGAACATTTACGCCGCATTCCCGGACGTTTGGCGGGCAAGAGCGTCGACGGTTCGGGACGCACCGCGTACGTGTTGACGCTGCAGGCGCGCGAGCAACATATCCGGCGCGAACGCGCCACCTCGAACATTTGCACGAACCAAGCACACTGCGCCCTCATCGCAACGATCTACCTCGCGTTGATGGGCCGGTCCGGATTGCGCGACGTCGCATCGCTCAACTGTAAGCGCTCGCGCGAAGCCGCGACGGCCCTATCGAGCATCGACGGTATCGACTTGCGCTTCGACGCGCCGTTCTTCAACGAGTTCGTGGTCGATTTCCACCAGCCCGCGGCCGGCGTGCTCGATGCGTTAGCGCGTCGCGAGATTCTTGGCGGAATCGACTTGGGCCGGTATTATCCAGAGTTGCGCACCTGCGCGCTCGTCACGGCGACCGAACTTACCACCAGCGGCGACATCGCGGCGCTCGCAACCGCACTCGAGGAGGAAGCGCGTGGCCGCGCCGTCGTCTGACCGTACCGCAACCCCCGTCATTTTCGAACTCGGCAGCGAGGGGCGCGCCAACCGTTACGTCGAGCCGGGCGAACCGCTCGAAAACTTTCTACCTTCGGAAGCGCTTCGAGCCGATCTGCCGCTGCCGAATCACAGCGAACTGGACGTCGTGCGTCATTACACGCGTCTGTCGCAACGAACGTTCGGTATCGACTTAGGGTTTTATCCGCTGGGTTCGTGTACGATGAAGTACAACCCGCGGATCAACGACGCGATGGCCTCCAAGCCCGAGTTCGCGCAGCTACACCCGTACACGCCGGACGCGCACGCGCAAGGCGCCCTCGCGGTAATGTACGAGTTGGAACGCAATCTCAGCTCGCTGTTCGGGATGGCGGCGTTTTCGCTCAATCCGGCGGCCGGTGCGCACGCGGAACTCACCGCGCTGTTGATCGCTAAGCGCTATTTTCGCGATCGTGGAGAGACCAAGCGCGATAAGGTGATCGTTCCGGACACCGCGCACGGAACCAATCCGGCGTCGGCCGCCATGTGCGGATTCCACGTGATTTCGTTGCCGAGCGACGAGCGCGGACGAGTCAGCGTCGAAGCGCTGTCGCAGGTTGTCGGCGACGACACGGCCGTGTGCATGATGACCAACCCTAATACGCTGGGTTTGTTCGAAGAGAGTATCGCCGCCGTTGCCGCCGCGGTGCATGCCGCGGGCGGATTGATGTACTACGACGGCGCGAACGCGAACGCGTTGATGGGCAACGCGCGACCGGGTGACATGGGCTTCGACCTCATGCACCTCAACACGCACAAGACGTTTACGATCCCGCACGGCGGCGGCGGCGCGGGCCACGGCCCGATCGGCGTTGCCGCGCACCTGGTCGACTATTTGCCGACGCCGGTCGTGGTAGCCACCGAACGTGGCGGAGATGCATCCGGGGCGCCGAGTGACAGGCTGACGTTCCGTTTGGACTTCGACCGCCCGAAATCGATCGGTCCGGTGCGTTCGTTCTGGTCCAACTTCGCTCACGCCGTGCGCGCCCTGGCGTATATCTACGCCAACGGGGCCGAGGGGCTGACGCGCGTTTCGCAACTGGCGGTGCTGAACGCTAATTATCTGCGCGTGAAGATCGCGGAGTTTCTCGAAACGCCCTACGCCGAGATTTGCCGCCACGAGTTCGTCGTTTCGGCTCAGAGTCTCAAACGAGAAACCGGCGTTCGCGCGCTCGACATCGCGAAGGCGCTTCTCGACCGCGGGTTCATGGCGCCGACGATGTATTTTCCGCTGATCGTCCCCGAGTGCCTGATGATCGAACCGACGGAAACCGAGTCGAAAGAAACGCTCGACGAGTTCGTCGACGCGCTACGAGAAATCGTGTCGCGGGCACATTCCGCTCCGGACGAATTGTTCGCCGCGCCCGTCACGACGGTCGTCGGACGGGTCGACGAAACGCTGGCAGCGCGTCGTCCAGACCTGCGTTGGGAAGCGCGGGGGCAACAGGAGAAGGACCCCTCGACTGAAAAAAAAGTGACTAAAGTTAATTTTTAGGAGAGAGCCGGTGTTTCGTTCATTCGTCGAGGACCTTCGCTCGCTTGACCCGCTGCGGCGAGGCCCCGAGCAAATGTCCCGCTTGCTTGCGGATGCCTCCAACGCAGGCGAGCGTTTTGACCCCTACGTGATCGCATCGGAATCGTACACGCGGACGTGTTTATATGCCGACGACCGATTCGAGGTGCTGATCCTCGATTGGACGGCCGGCGCTAGTTCGGCGATCCACGACCACGGCGGCCAGCATTGCTGGTTTGTAGTGCTCGAAGGTAACCTGGTCGTCCAGAATTACGACCGCGTCGACGATTGCAGTACGACCGGCCGCGCGGTGCTGGAATGGCGCTCGTGGGAAAATCTCGAGTCCGGAGCGCTGGACGTTCGATCCGGCCCCTACGACATTCACCGCGTCGCGAGCGACGGCAAACGTGCGCTATCGTTGCACGTGTATGCGAAGCCGCTGAGCGAATTCTTGGTGTACGAACCCACATTGGCGCGCTGTCAAACCGCGTACGGCAACTACGACCGCATCATACGTCCGGTGGAGCTCGGGATATCTTCGTGAGCGACTGCGAGGTGGCGATCGTAGGTGGCGGCTTCAGCGGTATCACCGTCGCGGCGCAGCTCGCTCGCCTCGCTCCCGAGGGTCTTTCGGTACATCTTTTTGAGGACGGCGCGCTTGCCCGCGGTGCGGCCTACGGAACCCGGCATGGGGAACATCTGCTGAATACGCGCGCCTCGGCTATGACGGCGCTGGTCGACGAGCCCGACCATTTCGTCCGCTGGTTGGACGGGTCGGCGCAGCCGCACGAATTCGTCTCTCGTCGCACCTACGGCGACTATCTCGAATGGATCGCAGCCGACACGTTCGCGCATCCGGGATTCAAGCGCGTCGAGGACCGCGTCGAATCGGTCGAACCGCTTCCGCAAGGCGGTTTTTCGATCACCGGCTCGCGGGGCCGCTCCACTCGAAGCGCCTACACCGTGCTGGCCGTCGGGCACGCATCTCCGGCGACCGGCTTTCTGCCGGCCGCGATGATCGCGTCGGATCGCTTCGTCTCCGACCCGTGGCGGTTCGACTACTCCGCAGTCGAAGGCGATGTTTTGGTGATCGGGTCGGGCTTGACGGCGCTGGATGCGGTTTCCGCGCTGCGCACCGGCGGCCACCGCGGCCGCATCGACGTGGTTTCCCGGCATGGCCGCTTCCCGCAAACGCACACGGAATTCCCGGCGCCCTACGACGCCGCTCCGCTGCTCGACGCCGGCGACGCGCGGCGTCTGCTACGCAGTTTCCGCCAGTGCCTGGTAGCCGCGGCGAATCGCGGCTACGACTGGCGATGCGTGGTCGATGCCCTGCGCCCGCACAGCGAATCACTTTGGCGCCGGTTGCCGGAGGCCGAACGTCTGCGCTTCGACCGTCACCTGCGTGCCCGTTGGGAACTGCGGCGGCACCGCGCGCCGCAACCGGTGGCTGAAGCGCTCGACGTCTATCGCGATTCTGGCCGGCTCGGCGTGTATGCGGGCACCGTT
>JBDTKL010000068.1:0-2640 GCA_039935355.1 Candidatus Tumulicola sp. | reverse complement strand
GGCATACGTCTGGACGATGAGTTTCGACGGACAGCAGTTGGCGTCTTTCGGTCCGTAATACGGAAGCGTCGCGACGATTGCATCGTTCTTGATTTCTACCTTGAGGTGGCCACCAGAACCGATGTAGCCGATATACGTGTATTTAGCGGTGCCGAGTCGCGCGAAGAGTACCTGCGTGAACACGCCGCCGCTCCCATCGCTCTCTAGCGGAACCGCGATCGCTCGATAACCGCCGGCGACCGTGCCGTAATTCGCGTCGTCAGCCGAGAGATAGCCGCCGACGGCTTGGCCTTCGGGTACGCCGAGCACGTTGATATACGGATGGTTCTTGGCGTCGAAGACCGACGTCGCCGGAACGGTGCGATCGATTTTGAGATGCGGCGACGCTTTGACGATCGCGAGAATCTGCGCGGAGTGCGCTGCTTTTTCTACCGCTGCTGTGCCCGCTGCCTTGGTTAGCGGCGTCGGGGTTTGGGCGGCCGGCGCTGCGACTGGCGATAGGATAGCGGCAGCGGCAAGAATGGACAGCAGCAGTTTCATAGCGGCTCCCTTCTCGCCGCGGTCAAACCGCATCCTTTACGTTGCTCGTGGAGGAAGCCTATTTTATGAAGCTGTTGGCGTTTGGTATTTTCTTTGTTTTCGCGATTGCTATGGCGGCAGCGGCGGGCCATGGCGATGATCTGCGCTCCCGCGAAGCTGGTGCACGTTCGGATTACTAACGTGACGCCGGGGACCGACCCGGCCTCGTTCAACGCTCAACCGCTCAACATTTATCGCATCGGGAGCGGTAAGGTTCGGATGGAAGAAGCGATCGACACTACCAACAAGATTCACGAACTCCTCATCTCGTCGGAGCCGGATATTTGGTCGTCAACCTGCACGATCACACCGGTAAACATATCGTCGATCCCGGGCCTACATACTTTGCCAGAGCTCCGATTCTAGGCATAGTCTTCAAGGGCAAACTTAAAGACTTGGAGTTTGGGTGCGAGCAAGACTTTATCGCCGCCAACGCTACGACGCCAGCGCGTACAGAACAAGTGAATGGTATGCCGTTCGACGTTTACCGCTTTACACAAGATAGCAATGCCATCGGATTCTCGACCGCCCAGGATCGAACGTGCCAAGCTTCGCCTCGGATTGACTCTGCGCTACGATCTGTACGAAACGGGTTTGCCCGACGGGTTGGCGCCGCCAGCGTTGGTGGTTCCGTACAGCTTGCCTTCGAGGTCGAGGAGATCGCTCGGTGGATTCGTACCGCCACCGCTGCCGTGTGCGCGGCTGAAAACGTGTACCGTTTTGAACGCCGCTGCCGGATGGGGCACCGCATTGGTTGCTAGCCCTTGTTGCGCGTGCGGCGTCGTTTGCATTCCACCGCTGCCGGAACATTTAGCGAGGGCGGCGATGGCCGCTGCAGCCATTGCGGCGGTTGACTTGATGGACTTATGCATTCGTCCCATCCTTTCCAGAAAGCGCCTCTAAGCTTGCGATATCTGCGATATCTTGTGGGCGGCCAGTCTTGCGTTTGTTGGTGATTAGTTCGGCGCGAGCTATGAAGTTGACGGGGATTCGCTGATACGTTTCGGAAACGCGGGTTTCCCACGCTCGCCTGAAAGTGACGCCATCTATCGAGGTAATAATGTCGATCTGATTTGGTGGACGACCCATTATGAAATAGGTCTCCGGTGTTTCCAGGTCTTGCAGGTTCAGATCGCCCAGTGGCGCCCCAAATGACAGCAGCGCGGCCCAAACCTTTTTCGCATTCGATGAATCGGTTCCAACGAAGATATCGACGTCTTTCGTGGCGCGAGGGTGTCCGTAAAAAGCGACGGCGTATGCGCCGATCAGCAAGTACTCAGCGCCTGCGGCGTTCAACGCGACCAACAGTTCGATCAAGTCGGAATTCTGTTGCATGGTCTCCCCATGGCATACGCAGCGTTAGTTGCCAAACCAGTTCGACTCGCTCTGATGGCGACATCGCCGCATCTGCGGCTCGAGATATCGCTTCCGCTTCTTTAGCCGAATGCACGACGACGCCCGTCCAAGTTCTGCGCCGTTCGGCCGCGTTGTTCTCGGCTTCGTCCATTCCGAACTGCTTTCCACGGTAGACGCAGGGGCCCCGCCCTCTATGGTATACTGCGGCTGCGGGAACGCGCTAGATGACCGCGCCCATTCGTGGGTGAGGAAAGTCCGGGCTTCATAGGGCAGGGTGCAGGATAACGTCCTGTCGGGGAAACTCGAAGGAAAGTGCCACAGAAACATACCGCTCGCATTCGTGCGAGCAAGGGTGAAATCGTGAGGTAAGAGCTCACGGAGTACCGCGGTGACGCGGGCTCGGGTAAACCCCACTCGAAGCAAGATCGCTCGTATCCTCGAAAGAGGCGGACGGCCCGTCCGTAGAGCTACATCGCACCGAGGCCGGCGGCAACGTCGACCCCAGATAGATGGTCATCCGGGAACGAGCAATCGTTTCTTGACAGAATCCGGCTTACCGGCGCGCTCCCCGCTTCTTCTCTCCGTCGACGGTCGCGGCGGCGGCCGAGCTCCACTCATGCTTTTTCACTCTACGAAATTTGGACTAGACTTAGTCCACTCGTTCATGAAATGGCGACGATAAATTTCAGGGTTTAGAAATAACTC
>JBDTKL010000067.1:0-2676 GCA_039935355.1 Candidatus Tumulicola sp. | reverse complement strand
TGGGATACTGCGTTATCACCTGCACCAGGATCGCTTCGCCTTGCGGGTATTTTTTCTCGGTGATGAAGTAGCTGGCTTTGCGCTCCATGATCAGCGCCTTATCGTCGTCGCTCGGCGCTGCGACCACCGCGTCATCGTAGGCGGCGGAGGCTTGCGCGTCGTCGTGCTGCTTTGAATAAAGATCGGCCTTGTACACCAATGCCTGTACGCTCTTCGGGTCGATCGTCAATGCCCGATTGATCGTTTGAATCGCCATCGGAATGTTGTTCTGCTGCGCGTATGTCGTCGCGATCTGATAGATCGGCGAAGCATCTTTCGGGTTGAGCAGATACGCCTGCTCGAACGAGGCGCGAGCGTCGTCGAACTTCTGCTCGGCCGCATAGACGCTACCGAGCGTCATCAACGCCTCGGGCTCGGTTTTGTTGAACGTCGCGCCGCGTTTTGCAACGCGCTCGGCGTCGGCCGGGCGATTCTGCTTGAGATATACCTCGGCGAGTTGCGCGAGCACGCCGAGGTTGGTCGGGTCGAGATTCGACGCTTGCTCCAAATCGTAGGTTCCGACTTGATCGTTACCGAGTTGCTCCATCGCGACGCCGTCGAAATAATACACCTGCGCCGTTTTATCGCCCATCTGAATGAGATGATGGCTCAACTGCGCTGCGAGGTCGGGACGATTGATCTGCAAGAATTCGGCGGCAAGCTGTGCCATCGTTTGCTGATCGTTCGGATTCGCTTTCAACTTGGCTTCGAGCCGCGGAATCGCGACGTTAGGCGGTTCGGGGCTAGCCGTCGGCAACGCCGACGGTACGGGTGAAGGCGTCGGCGACGATTTGCTGCCGCCGAAAAGTCCGGCTTGCGCGGCCGGCGTCGTCGCGGCGAACGCTCCGGCCGTGCCGGCAGCGACGATGAGCGAGAGGATAAGTCGTTTCATGATTCCTTACGTTCGCCTACGACGACGCGTTGGCGGATTCGAGCAATTTCGTTAATTCCGGAACGATTGCGAAGGCGTCTCCCACGACGAGCAGGTCGGAGAATTCGCCGATGGCGGCCGAACCATCTTTATTAATAGCGACGATGGTACCGGCCGAGCGCATGCCAACCTTGTGTTGGATCGCCCCCGAGATGCCGATGCCGATATACAGGTTCGGCGTGACCGTCTTGCCGGTCTGGCCAATCTGCAGGCTGTAGGGCACCCATCCGGCATCGGCGGCGGCCCGCGAAGCGCCGACGGCCCCGCCGAGCGCACGCGCCAACGGCTTGAGCATGGTGTCGAACGGCTCGGGTCCGCCGAGACCGCGACCGCCCGCCACGACGACGGGTGCCTCCTCGAGCGCCAGTTCGCCGGCGCCCTCTTCTACATCGCGCTCTATCTTGGCAACGTACTGCTTGCCGGCGGGCTTCTCGATCGCCTCGACCTGCGCGCCGGCTCCGCCGGTTTGCGCCTCGAACGCGTTCGGACGAACGGTGGCAATCCCGTAGTCGGCCGGCCGGATGGTGCAGGTCGTCACGAGCGCGCCGCCCATCTTCGGAGCGGTGCAGGCGACGGCGCCGTTCTCGACGTGGAATTCGGTGACGTCGGCCGCGAGACCGGCCTTGAGGCGAGCGCTGAGACGGCCGGCCACGTCGCGGCCCGATAACGTGTTGGGAACCAGCAGCAACGCCGGTCCGGTAGAACCGGCGACGGCGGCGACATAGTCGACAACCGGGTCGAGCAAAAACGCGTCGACGTCGGAGTCTTCGCTGACGTGCACGATGTCGATCGGATAGGCTGCGAGCTGTGCGGCGAGGCGCTGCGCGCCGCCACCGAGGATGACCGCGTGCGCCTTGCCACCCAGCGCGTCGGCCAATGCTCGAGCTTGCGTAGCCATTTCGAAGGTGACCTTGCGGGTCTGTCCACCGCGGTGCTCGACATAAACGATGACGTCTTTCATCTTAGGCCAGCCTCTTCTCGCGTAAAAATTCGAAAATCGCGGCCGCTCCCGCAGCTCCGTCTGCAGCTTCCACGACGCGACCCCGTCCGCGGGCAGGCGGCGGAGCGAAGCTCTCGATGGCCACTTTCGACCCTGCGGCACCGACCGGCGCTTCCAAAGCGAGGTCCGCGGTCGACAAAGCGGCGATCGTCTTTTTCTTGGCTCCCATGATGCCCTTGAGCGATGCGTACCGCGGCTCTCCAAACGTCAGCGCGGTCGTGAGCAGCGCGGGTAACGCAACATCGACCGTTTGATAACCGGTGTCCGTTTCGCGCTCCACGCTCAAACGATTGTCAGTAATTTCCGCCTTACGTGCATTAGTAACGCATGGCACTTGCAGATGCTCGGCGAGCGAACCCGGAACGGCGCCGGTGCTTCCGTCGTCCGTCAGTCCGCCGACGATCAACAGGTCGAATCCAATTTTGGACAGCGCACGAGACATCGCGAGCGACGTCGTCCAAACGTCGCTACCCGCCAATGCGGGGTCGCTGAGAAAGACGGCCTCGTCGGCGCCCATCGCGAGCGCTTTACGCAACGTCTCTTTTAGCGCTTCAGGCCCCATGCTAAACACCGTCACGGTCGACCCGGGCGCGCGTTCGCGTAATTGCAGCGCGGCCTCGAGCGCGTACTCGTCGTACGGATTGAGCACCGTCTCGACGCCGGTCCGCACCAGATGCTTGGTTTGCGGATCGAGGCGCTTCTCGGC
>JBDTKL010000066.1:0-3003 GCA_039935355.1 Candidatus Tumulicola sp. | reverse complement strand
GCAATCAACGCGTGACGACCAAAGATCCCGAAGGAACGTATAAGTCGCTGGAGCGCTACGGACGCGACCTAACGCTCGAAGCCGAACGCGGCAAGCTGGATCCGGTAATCGGGCGCGACGAAGAAATTCGCCGCGTCGTACAAGTGCTCTCGCGGCGCACCAAAAACAACCCGGTACTGATCGGCGAACCCGGGGTCGGCAAAACCGCGATCGTCGAAGGTTTAGCGCAGCGCATCGTCCGCGGCGACGTTCCCGAGGGCTTAAAAAACAAGCGCGTGGTGTCGCTCGACATGGGCGCGCTGATCGCCGGCGCGAAATATCGCGGCGAGTTCGAAGAGCGCTTGAAAGCCGTGCTGAAAGACGTCGCCAACTCCGAAGGCCAAATCGTGCTGTTCATCGACGAGCTGCATACGGTGGTCGGTGCCGGCAAGACCGAAGGCTCGATGGACGCCGGCAACTTGCTCAAGCCGATGCTCGCGCGCGGCGAGTTGCACATGATCGGCGCGACCACCCTCGACGAGTACCGCAAGTATATCGAAAAGGACGCAGCGTTGGAGCGCCGTTTCCAACCGATCGTCGTCGGCGAGCCCACCGTGGAAGACACGATTTCGATCCTGCGCGGCCTCAACGAGAAGTACGAAGCGCACCACGGCGTCCGCATCAAAGACGCAGCGCTGGTGGCAGCCGCCACGATGAGCAATCGCTATATCAGCGATCGTTTCTTACCGGATAAGGCAATCGACCTGGTCGATGAGTCTGCCGCTAAGCTGCGCACCGAAATCGATTCGATGCCGCAAGAGCTCGACGAAGTGTCGAGACGCACCATGCAGCTCGAAATCGAACGCGAAGCGCTTCGCAAAGAAACGGATACCGCCAGCGTTCGACGCTTGGAACAGCTGGAACGCGAGTTGGCCGAGCTGCGCGAGCGCCAGGCCAAGTTACGCGTGCAATGGGACGCTGAAAAAAGTGCGTCGATGAAGCTGCGCAACTTACGCGAGCGTATCGAGCAAACCAAGGTGCAAATCGAACAGGCCGAGCGGCAGTACGATCTGAACCGCGCGGCCGAGCTGCGCTACGGGCAACTGACGCAACTCGAGCGCGAGCTGAACGAGGCCGAAACGTCCGCCGCTACGCAAAACGGCGCGCGGCTCTCGAAAGAAGAAGTCGACGAAGACGATATCGCCGAGGTGATCGCACGTTGGACCGGCATTCCGGTGGCGAAACTGCTGGAAGGCGAACGTCAGAAGTTGCTGCATCTCGAAGACGAGTTGCACAAGCGCGTTATCGGACAAAACGAAGCGGTGGACGCGGTTGCCGAGGCGGTCTTGCGAAATCGCTCCGGGCTCGCCGATCCCAACCGGCCGATCGGATCGTTCATTTTCCTCGGACCGACCGGCGTCGGCAAGACCGAGTTGGCTCGAGCACTGGCCGAGTACCTGTTCGACGACGAACGCGCGCTGATCCGTATCGACATGTCGGAGTATCAGGAAAAGCATACGGTCGCGCGTCTGATCGGAGCGCCGCCCGGCTACGTCGGCTACTACGAGGGCGGCCAGCTGACCGAAGCCATTCGGCGCCGCCCCTACAGCGTGGTGCTGTTCGATGAAATCGAAAAGGCGCACCCGGACGTGTTCAATATTTTCTTGCAGATCTTGGATGACGGGCGTTTAACCGATGGCCAAGGCCGCACCGTCGACTTCAAGAACACGATCGTGATCATGACGTCCAACATCGGCAGCCATCGAATCCTCGAACATCACGGAGCGTTCGGCGGTGCCGACTACGCAATCATGCGCGCGACCGTGCTGGACGAGTTACGACAGCACTTCCGCCCCGAGTTCCTCAACCGCGTCGACGAGATCATCGTGTTCCACGCGCTCTCGCAAGAACAACTGGAACACATCGTCGATATCCAACTGCAGCGATTGCGCAAACGTCTTGCCGAGCGGCGTATCACGCTGGAACTCGACGAGGCGGCAAAGCGTCACATCGTCAACGTTGGATACGATGCGAACTATGGCGCGCGTCCGCTCAAACGAACGATTCAAAAGGAGCTAGAAACGCCGCTGGGCCGCAAAATTCTGGGAGGCGAGATTAGCGACGGCGACACGGTCGAGGTCGGATTCGACGACATTCGCGGCGAGCTAACGTTTACGGTCGCATCGAAAGAAACGGTGCAGGCATAATGGCGCTCGAGCTTCGCAACGCGCACGGCGAGCGCGTCACCTTCTCGGACGTCGGTGCGGCGATCGTCGAGATCTTCGTTCGCGACGGATCCGGCGAGATCGGAAATGTGGCGATGGCGGCCGGTGGCAGCGCCGGCCGCGTCGTCGGACGTTTCGCGAACCGCATCGCTAACGGCGATTTACCACTGGACGGCCACACCTACAAGTTGCTGACCAACGAGGGCACGACGACGCTGCACGGTGGTCCGGACGGTTTTTCCAAGCGGACGTGGAGCGTTGAAGACGGCGCGACCGACCGTTCCCTAACGTTCCGGATCGATAGCCCGGACGGCGATCAAGGCTTTCCCGGCACGGTCACTTGCCGCGTAACGTATACCTTCGACGATGATTCGGCGCTGCGAATCGATTACGAAGCCACGACTACCGCGCCGACGGTGATCAATCTCCTCAATCATGCGTATTTCAATCTGACCGGCGACCCGAACGCTTCGATCGAAAACGTCCTGCTACAAATCGAGTCGGAAGCGTATTTGCCTGTCGACTCTGCATTGATTCCGACGGGTGAAATACTTCCGGTTGCCGGAACCGATCGCGATTTCCGCGATGTGCGAGCGATCGGATCGACGCCTATCGATTGCACGTACGTTTTGGAAGGTCAAGGCCTGCTACAGGCCGCGCAAGCCTTCGACGTGCGTTCCGGCCGCAGTCTCGCGGTCGAGACGACCCAGCCGGCGATCCAGCTCTATACCGGCAAGCCCGGCGCGTTTGCCCTCGAAACCGAACACTATCCCGACGCGCCACATCATACGAACTTCCC
>JBDTKL010000065.1:0-16415 GCA_039935355.1 Candidatus Tumulicola sp. | reverse complement strand
CCGCCTTCGCGAGCTGTATCCGGACGAAGCGGCGCTGAACGCAGCCGCGAAGTCGCAGATTCCGATCGGCCGCGTCGCGACGCCGGAAGAGTTCGCACCGATGGTGGCATTCTTATGCAGCCAAGCTGCGAGTTACATTACGGGACAAACGATCGCCATCGACGGCGGTCTTATCGCTTCAACGTACTAATCAGTCCGGCGTTCCGTGCATATGCCTCTGCGACGTTCTATCCGGCGGTCGCTTGGGTATAATCGCTTCAATGTCCGTCTGCCCGGCTACGCCGCAGGTCAAGTAATGCGCACGCAACCGTCGCCCGAGGGTGCACGATGACGGTCGACGCGGTGGTCGAGGCGAAGAGCGCCGGTTTACATTACGTCAGCGATGCGAAACCGGGGATCCGCCGGGAGAAATTTCGCGGCAAGTTCCGCTACGTGAAGCCCGACGGTTCGACCGTTCGCAACGAAGGCGACCACAAGCGCATCGCGCACCTCGCCATTCCGCCGGCCTACGAAAACGTGTGGATCTCCCCCGATCCGCTTGGGCATATTCAAGCGGCCGGCCGCGATGCGCGCGGACGTAAGCAGTATCGCTTATCACGAGCGCTGGCGCGAGTACGCGACGCCGCGAAATACGAGCGCCTGTTGGAGTTCGCGGACGCGCTGCCTGCCATGCGCACATCGCTGGAGCGCGATCTATCGCTGCGCGGCATGCCCAAGGAAAAAGTGCTGGCGGGCGTGGTGACGCTGCTCGAAACGACGCTCATTCGCGTCGGGAATGAAGAATACGCGCGCGACAACCAGTCGCTCGGTCTAACCACGCTGCGCAACCGTCACGCTCGCGTCCGCGGCGCAAGCCTGCGTTTCGAATTCAAGGGCAAGAGCGGCTTGCATCACCGGGTCGACCTGCACGACCGCAAGTTGGCGCGGCTGGTCGCGCTCTGTCAGGATTTGCCGGGCCAGCATCTGTTTCAGCTATCTCGACGATGACGGCAACGCAGTGCCGATCGACTCGTCCGACGTGAACGCGTATATTCGCGAAATCTCCGGGGCGGATCTTACCGCCAAAGCTTTCGGACGTGGCTGGGGACCGTGCACTGTGCGCAGTGGCTACTCGAACACCCCGCCGAAACGGAAGCCGAACGTTCGAAGAATGCGGTGGAAGCGGTGAAATTCACCGCCTCGCAACCGGCAAACTTGCGGTACGCATGAGCCGGCGCAAATCGCAACTGCACCCCGAAGAACGCTTTGCGCTCGACCTCATACGCTATTCTAGAAAGGACACATAATGGCTAGAGTGACCAAACGGTCCAACCTCTCCGACTCGGTGTTCGCGTTTCCGAACGAGCGCAAAGAACCGCTGACCGACGCCTCCCATGTACGCAATGCGATCGCACGGTTCGATCAAACCGAAGGCGTCTCGGATGCCGAACGCGATCGCGCGTTTGCGAAGATCAAGAGAGCCGCCAAAAAGTATGGCGTCGAGATGACCGAGACGCACTGGAGCGAGCTCGGGAAAAAACCGAGCACCGCGTCTCGCAAGAAAACTGCGCGGAAGCGCTCTTAGCCGTCGTTGCTTCCCGCAAGCCGGTCGTAGACGTAGCACGTCACCCAACCATATACGCAACGCGGAACGATGTCTTCGATCCAGGCGGAAGCGGGCCAACTCGACGCATCGGTTTGGCCCAGCTTCGCCGCAAGCCCCTCGCTGAGCAACATCGTCAACCCGGCCAGTCCGATACCGGCCCAAAAACACGGTACGCCGCGAATATACGGACGTGCTAGACCGAACAACACTCCCGAACCTGCTCCGTCGGCGTAGCCTAGCAACGCTGCAATTCCGGCGCGTTGCTGTTTGGTTTTGCCGTCGAGCTCTTCGGCCGGTTTGGCGAATTGGTCGCAACCGGCAAGGTCGGCAAGCTTACGAACCATCTTATCGGGCGACTCGCTGGGCGGGCGGCCTCGAATCGCCATATCGAGGTAGGTAACGGCGTCGAGCGAAGCCGTTCCGGCCAAGCCGGCCAGCTTGCCGAGAACCATGCGCGAGAATACCTTCATTCAAGTCCTCCGTGCGATGAGGGGCCGGCTATGCGCGCCTCACGCTCGAAAGCGCCGGGAAATCCGTGACACCGGCGATCCATAACCGGGCCGCGCCAACGGCGAAGTCGCCCATTCCGTAATACACGTCGTATACGTCGTCGCCCATGTCGAAACGTGGAACTAATCCGGTTGGAAACACGACGTTGTCGACCACGCCGACGCGTTCGGCTTCGGTGGTCGGGGAGATGACCGGTTTGGGCGAGCGATAGACGATGCGATCGGGACGCTCCAAATCGTGGATCACGACGCCCGCGCTATACGACAGCACCGGCGTTCCCAATCGGCCGTCGACGACGTCGACGCCGTGGTACAGCGATAACCATCCGCGCGACGTTTTCACGGGCGGCGTACCGCCGCCGATTTTGATCGAACCCCATGCCGCCACGGGCGACATGACCGGACAGGTTTCGGCGATGTGGAGAATGTTGGTCCGATCGGCCAACACGGGATCGAGCGGGATATAACCAATGCAAATCGATTCGCGATCTTCGAAGGGCATCGCTTCGATCATCGGAATCGCGGCGCGTCCGTCGACCGCCGAAAGATGTAACATCGGGCGGTGGTACACGGCCAAGCTGCGCACGCCGCTCGGCGACAGTACCGGCTCCGGGAACATCGCGCCGTCCTTGTCGTCGCCGGTCGCACCTTCGAAATGCAGCAAGCCGATGCGTTCCCAATGGTATGCATCCTTCGATTGTGCGATGGCGAGTCGCGGACCGATCGGTCCGAACGCGGTGTACACCATGATGTACGCCTCGAGCACGGGTACGAACGTGACGCGCGGATCTTCGCAGCCGTAGCCCGGTTGCGGCCGCAACTCGTATTCGGCTCGCGGAACGAGCGCGTAGTCTAAGCGCTCGGTGTCGAAATGCCTGTCGTGTTCGGCGATACGAACCGTACCGACGCGCGAGATGTTACCGTCTTCCACGCAACGTGGGTAGAGCAGCAACTCGCCGCCCGGGGCGTGTGTCGCGGCCGGGTTGAGAACGCCGCCGGCTTCGTTCGGGCTTCCATCGGGTTCGAGGACCGGTCCGAGTCGATCGACACGAATATCGAGATCGGCTCCGGCCGTCGTTTCGGATTGATTGTCGGGCGAACGCATTGACGCGGCGCTATCCCTTCAGCTCATGGCAAGTAAGTAGTTGCGATCGGCTGGTCGCTGGGCGTGACCACATCCACGCGAAGGCCCCGCCGGTAAACGCGGTTCGGAACGATCCATAAAGTGTACGTACGATAGCTGGGCGAGGATTCGCCGCCGTCGCCAGGCTCCTGCTCGAAGGCCACCACGCGAACCCGCTGATCGTTGGCGCGGATCGATTCGATAATCTGTTTGTAACCGGTACGCGTGTGCGGGCCCATGAGAAGAATCACACCGAACTCGCCACGAAAATGGACTGGGGCGTGCAACCCCTCCTTAGCAAGGTCGACCGTGTTGCGGACGATGACGATTTGATCGGCTCCAGGAACGGTCGTCGTCCCCTGCGCCAGGGTATTGACGCGCACCTCCCGGCAGCCGGTTAGCAGCAAAAGCGCAACCAGCGCCGTCCAGCGTCTCACGGCGGTCGGCTTCGCCCGGCTCACGACGACCGCCCCCTCCAAAGGCGCCTTTTCACAAGCCTCCAATGTCATTGTGCGCGTGCGAAAACAGGGATTACGCTAAAACGAGCTGATGAGGACTTTGCGCCGCTTGGCGCTGGCCGCCGATTTCGTTGCCCTCGCAACCGTGGTATTGGGAAGCTGGACCCGCATCAACGGTGCGGGAGAAACCTGCCCCGATTGGCCGCTCTGTCACGGGCGTTTGATTCCGTCGCTCTCCGACGGAACGATTTGGGAATGGGCCCACCGGTTGCTGGCCTTCTCTGTGACGCCGCTGGTCATCGCGCTATCGATCGTGGCGTGGCGCGAACGTCGTCGCTCCGCCTTCATCGTGCCTGCGATGACGTTGGTAGCAGCTCTCTTCGCCGTTCAAGTACTGCTGGGAGCCGCGACCGTCAAATTATTCAACAGTCCGATGTCCGTCGTACTCCATTGGGGAACGGCCATGGCGTTCGTCGCCGCGCTTTCGGCGCTGGCGATTTTCGCCTCGGCCGCCGATTCGGACCCGGCGCGCGGTCGCCGGTCGACCGGGCTCGCGCCTGGCGCGATCGTCGGTACCACCGCCGCAATCACATTCATCACGATGTGCGTAGGTGCGTACGTCAGTTCCAGCGGCGCCGGCCTCGCGTGCCTCGACATTCCCGGCTGCGCCGGTAACGTGATCGTCTATGGCAACGGGCAGTTCGTACAAATGTTGCATCGCGGGCTGGCCGGCGTCACGCTGCTCCTCGCAGCGGGATCGCTGGCAATCGTGTGGGCAGTTTCCTCGTCGAAGCAAACGCGAGCCGCCGTTTGCACCGGAGTCGCGCTGGTTCTCGTGCAAGTATTGCTCGGCTTGTTAAATGTCGTACTTCGCTTGCCTACCGATTTGCGCGAGGCGCACGCCGTCAACGCGGCACTGACCTTCCTCGCGTTCGTCGTCGGCACGGTCTTCGCGTCGCTGGACGCCGCCCGTTCGCGCGCAGCGACGGCGGCCACTTCGTGAATTTGCGCAGCGTTCTCGCCGACTATTACGAGCTTTCAAAACCACGTATCATCTATCTGCTGCTGATCACAACGGCGGCGGCGATGGCGATGGCCGCACACGGCCTTCCGCCAATCGGGATCGCACTGTGGACGTTGCTTGGCGGCGCGTTGTCGGCAGCCTCGGCAGGCGCCTTCAACTGCGTCTACGACGCCGACATCGACGGCATCATGCGGCGCACGGTCGACCGGCCGATCCCACAAGGCCGCATCTCGAGGCGAGCCGGCACGATCTACGCCACCATCGTAGGCCTGCTCGGCTTCGCAATATTGTACGTGTTGGTAAATCCGTTGGCAGCCTGGTTATCGCTGGCGGGCAACGTGTACTACGTCGTCATCTACACGATGTGGCTCAAGCGACTAACGCCGCTGAACATCGTGATCGGCGGCGCGGCTGGCGCGGTGCCGCCGCTCGTCGGCTGGGCCGCGGTGACCAACTCGATCGGCGGTCCGGCGCTGGGATTGTTCGCGCTGATCTTTTTGTGGACGCCACCACATTTCTGGTCGTTGTCGCTCATGACCGAGCTCGATTACGACCGTGCCAAGGTTCCGATGTTCCCCAACGTGTACGGCCGGCCGCGAACCAAACGCGAGATCTTTTACTACAGCGCGATCTTAGTGATCGCGTCGCTGTTGCTGTATCCGCTGCATGTGATGGGTGCGCTGTATTTCGCCGCCGCGGCAGTATTGGGCGCGATCTTTTTGCTCGATGCCGTGCGGACGTGGCGCGAAACCGATGGAACGCTGGCCGCGCGCCGCCTGTTTCGATTTTCGCTGTTATACCTCGCGCTGATGTGCCTGTTCATGGTCGTCGATCGCATCATCATCGCGTGAAACCGCTGCTGGGCACGCTGGCCGCCGGCGTGTTTGCCGGAGCGCTCGATTTGAGCGTTCTCTCTCCCGCACTGCCCGCGCTGGGCCACGATTTCAACGTTCAGACCGCCGACCTGGCGTGGGTGTTTACGTTGTATTTGCTGGTGACCGTCGCTTCGATCGCTATCGCTTCCGCACTAGCCGACCGGTACGGACGACGTCCGGCGTACTTGGGCTGCATCGCGCTCTTTGCGGTGGGCAGCATCGTGGCGATGGCTGCGCCGAATTACGGCGTGTTTCTGTTCGCGCGCGCGTTGCAGGCGTTAGGTGCGGGCGGCATTTTTCCAGTCGCGACCGCCGCGATCGGCGACGTCGTGCCGCGCGAACGGCGCGGCGCGGCTCTTGGAATGGTCGCAGCTACATGGGGATTGGCGGCCGTCATCGGACCTTTGTTCGGCGGCTTGATCACCCACTTCATATCCTGGCGTTGGATCTTCTTGCCGAACGTGCCGCTGGCGGCAGTCGTCTTCTGGCTTGCGACGCGCTACGTTCCGACGTTCGCGCCGCGCAAACGGCAACCGGTCGATGTGTTTGGATTGGCGCTTCTGTGCGTCGGATTATTGGCGCTGACCGACGGCTTGATCGAGGCGCACGTCGTGCTCGGCATCGGCGGCATACTCGTGCTCGCCGGCTTTTGGTTGTGGGAATCGCGCGGTGCGCGTTTTCCGGTGGTGCCGCCGGTGTTGTTGCGTAACGCGCAACTGGCTAAAACGTACGCTCTCGAGATTGCGATCGGTATCCTCGAGGGTTCGCTGTTTTTCGTTCCGACCGTATTGGTCGGCGCGCTGCACATATCGTACATCGCCGCCGGCTCGATCGCCGCGCTCGGCGCGTTAGCATTCGTGATCGTTATTCCGATGGCGGGACGCGCACTCGACCGCGTCGGAAGCCGCGACGTGTTGCTGGTCGGCACGGTCGCGGTCGAAGTGGGACTCGGCTTGTTCGCACTCGGCTTTAGCTCGATCTGGTTAGCGGTGCTCGCGATGCTGGTTGCCGGCGCCGGTTTTGGTGCGCTGCTGGGCGCGCCAACGCGGTATATCGTGACCAACGAAACGCACGAACACACGCGCGCGATCGGTGTCGGTCTGCTGAGCCAATGCTTGATCGTCGGGCAGATCGTCGGATCGTCGTTAGTGGGCGGCATCATCGGCCTGGCGACACAAGAAGTCGTTGGCTATCGCGAAGCCTATCTCGCATTTTGCGCCGTCGCGCTCGTCGCTCTAGCGTTAACGACCGCGCTGAAATCGCGCCGGCAAGAACGGCGCGAGCCGATCGGAGAAGCGGCTTAGCCGGTCGGCATGAAACGCTTCAGCCCGCTCGACCGGCGCGCGCTCGGGCTCGCGCACCGGGCATGGACCGAACGCGAACGGGGCATCGTTGTGCGCGGACTTAGTGGCCGCATGGCGATCGCCATAGAGCCGCTCGTCGGAGCGATATTTATGGTCTTGCTCACGTGGGGTATCGTGTGGCGCGCGCATCACGTCGCCAGCGATGCGACGCTAGTAAAGATCGCACCGATATTCGCGATCGGCGCGATCGCGTTCGCCGGATACTTCGTCGCGGTGCTGGTGGCGCCGATCGCAGCCTACATGCAGACGTTTAAGCCGATCTATATTTTAGACGGCTACGTGCGCTATCGCGACCGCGACGCGCAATCGCGCGACGACGCCTGCGGATACGTCGCCGCATTATTTCCGGATGCGTCGGTCGCATGCGAATGGGAATTTCTCGGAACGAAAGCGCTCGCCGAAGCGACGATTCCGTCGATGCTCGAGTTCTCGACGTATGCCGGAATCCACAAAATCGACGGAAAACCAACCGGAGTATTGCCGGATGGCGATCTACCGGTGCTCGCAATCGGCGTCGCGCGCGAACGGTTTCGCAGGTAACTCCAGCGATTGACCTATTGGGTTCATTGCTTGCACGTGCGGCTTACAAGGAGCGATCCCTAACACGAGGTGATCTGCAAGATACCATCAGCTTGCTTCGCACGCAAAGCATGATAATAAGACGACCCGAAGAATCATGGCGACCGGGACTTAAGTCCTATGCCGACTTGTGGGTGAGGAGGCCAACACATGGTTCGAGGTATGCTCCGTTGCTTGCCAGCGTTGCTGGCATTAGGCGCATTGTGCGCATGTCAAGGCGGATTGAATTCGCAATCCCCTATTCCAGGGCAATATGCCGGGGCGCAAGCCCTTCCGTCCAGTAGGCCGACGGCGCAGCCGTCAAGCGCTCCAAAAATTCTCGGCTGCCCGTATCCGAGCGGTGATGTGTATCAGACGACGATCACAAAAGCATCGCCGGAATCGATGAGCGCAAAGTACATTACCGCAACGCTAGCCGGCGGAGGCGGAGGCGGTTTCCAAGCTTGGGTTAGTCTGCAAGACATCAATTCCGCGACCAACTCGACGCCGCTCGTCACGGTCAAACCCGGGAACAGTTACGATCATCCGTACTCGCCGATCCCGTGGACGTCGAGCTTTTTCATCGAGAAAGACGGCGACCATCACTCCGAAGTGATCAACACGCAGTCGTGTCAGTACTACGAAGGGTACCTGACGTACTACTACCAGTCGGGCAACTATTTGTCGATGTACAATAACGAACACATCGATCTCACCAAGCCCTTCGTGCAACCGCAGAACGGCGCACTTTCAACCGCGACCGGAATTCCGTTAGGCCTGCTGGCAGTTCGACCCGAAGAGCTTACTGCCGGGGTCGTCGGGCACGCGATCGGTTGGAACGCCGTATCCCATTCGTTGAACGGTGTGGCCGGCGCTCCATGCGTTTCGCCTGCCGGCAAAGCACACTGCACCGATGGTAACTCCTATAAGGGACCGCCGAGCGATTCTCCGATGCCGTATGGCTCGCACGCCCGACTCAAATCTTCGTTCAACATCTCTGGTTTCAGTCGCGAAGCGAAGATCGTCGCCCTCGCAATGCAACAATATGGTCTCTACGTGTACGATACGGGTTGCTGCAACGCGATCATCCTCGCGAAAGATTCGAACGGAACGCCGGTCTGGACGAGCACGGACGCAAAGAATCTGGCGACGATCAATCCGGGCGATTTCGATATCGTCTCGCCGCCCTAACAATCCGCTACAACACCATCTCCGCGAAGCAGATGGGCCGAAAGGTCCGTCTGCTTTTTACATTTGCCGTGGCGGGTCGAGCTACTCGTGCAGCGTACCGAGGTCCACGCGCATCGAGGATGAGGCCGGCCAGTGATGGCCGGTGCCTGCAAGCAATACCACCGATGCGCCGATCGCGAAGATCATGGCCAGCCCAATGATCGCGGAGTACAAGATCGTTTTCGGAATGCCTTTGGTTTGCGGGACTTGACTAAAATCGAGATACTCTGAATCCGGTACGATCATGTCTAGGCCTTCCCAAAATTTCCGAGCACGCCCGCGCCCGCGAAGATTGCCAGCAACGCTCCAAAGCCAAGCAACACCAGCATCAATTTGAACACTTGGTTCTCGACGCCCGGCGTCTTCCAGTCCTTGTACAGCGCGTAGAACGCGACGATACCGACAATGATGCCGCCGGCGATGGCGCCGGTGCGTTCGAGGATCACCCAATCGAGATGCATCGTCGCTTCCTTAAATGAGATAGAAGATCGAGAAGAGCAGCACCCAGATGACGTCGACGAAATGCCAGTACAACGTTCCGGCGGTGATGCCGAAGAATTTTCCTCGCGTGTAGACGCCGGCGGCCGACTGCATCAAGAGCACCGTGAGATAGCAGACGCCTACGAATACGTGGAAGCCGTGCATGCCGGTAAGCGTGAAGAATGAGGCACCGAAGATGCCACTTCCGCTCCACGTGATGTGGTGGTTCACGATCAGATTCGTGTATTCGTAGCCTTGGCCGCCGAGAAATCCGGCGCCGAGGATTATCGTCGCGATGAGGCACAGCATATAACTGTTGAACTTGCCGTGCTTCCAGTTTTCCAACGCGTAGTGCATCGTGGCGCCCGAACCAAAGAGCAGCACCGAGTTCCAGGCCGCGAACGGCACGTCGAGTCGCGGGATGCCCGGCGGCGGCCAGCCTTGGCCGCTATTGCGTAAGTACAAGTATGCGAAGACGAACGACGAGAACAGGACACAATCGCTGACCAGAGCCAACAGAAATCCTTGCAGCCGAAGGTCCCGGATTTCGTTGTACAGCTGATCTGGCTGCTCCACGTGCACGCCGCCGTGCGGGATCGAGGCGACAGCCATCCTTAATGCGCTCCGGCCGCAGCGGGCGGCGAATCGTTGAGCTCGTCTTCCAGACCCTTATATGGGAGCGGATGCGAGAAATCGTACGGCAGGCCGTAGACCGTCGGGATGTTCTTGAAGTTGTAGTAATGCGGCGGCGACGGAATCATCCACTCGAGCGTGCGGCCGTTCCAGGGATTTGGTCCGGACCGTTTGCCGAAGCGCGCGCTAGAGATGACGTTGTAGAAGAACACCAACATACCGAGCGCCATCACGTAGGACGAAATCGACGCGAAGCGATTCCAGAACTCGAACTGCGGATCGTAGCTCGAAACCCAGCGCGGCATGCCTTCGACGCCGAGCCAATGCATCGGTAGAAACGTACCGTTAAATCCGATGAAGAACAGCCAGAAGTGAATCTTTCCGAGCGTCTCGTTCAAAAGCCGTCCGGACATCTTCGGGAACCAGTAATACATCCCGGCAAACACGCCCATCATGCTTCCACCTACGAGCACGTAGTGGAAGTGCGCGACCACGAAGTACGTGCCGTGCACGTCGAGGTCGTAGGGCACAGCGGCCAAGAAGATGCCGGTGATACCGCCGCACGTGAACAGCGCGATGAATCCGATCGCGAACAACATGGCGGTCGTCAGATGGATCTTGCCGCCCCACAGCGTCGCGGTCCACGAGAAGATCTTGATGCCGGTCGGCACGCCGATCGCGAACGTCAAGATCATGAACGGTAACTGCAGATACGGCGCCAAGCCCGACGTGAACATGTGATGCGCCCACACCATGAAGCCCGCCAGCGCGATTGCCATGGACGAAAACGCGATGAGCTTATATCCGAAGATCGGCTTACGCGCGAACGTCGGAAGCACTTCGGAGATGATTCCGAAGGCCGGCAGAATCATGATGTAGACGGCGGGATGCGAGTAGAACCAGAACATATGCTGCCATAGCACCGCACTGCCGCCCTTGGTCGGGTCGAAGAACGGCACGCCGAACTGGCGCTCGATGAACAGCGCCGCCAGCGCGGCGGCCAGCGCCGTCGTGGCGATCATCAGCAACGGAGCGGTTGCGAACTGTGCCCAGCAGAACAGCGGCATGCGCGTAAAGGTCATCCCCGGCGCGCGCATCTTGAGCAACGTTACGACGAAATTAATACCCGTCAGCGTCGAGCTGACACCGACTAAAAAGATCGCAGCCGCCCACATCGACGTACCCGCGGCTCCTTGCAGCGACACCGGTGGATACTCCGTCCAGCCGGCGGTCGGCGCGCCCATCAGGAACGACGAGAACAACATCAAACCGGCGACCGGGAAGATCCAGAAGCTCAATAGGTTGAGCCACGGAAACGCAACGTCCCGCGCGCCGATCTGCAGCGGGAAAATCAAGTTGCCGAATCCACCGGTCAAGATGGGAATAACGACCAGCCATACCATGGCGCTGCCGTGGATGCTGTACACCTCGTTATAGGTCTCGGGTGAAACGAAACCGCCATTAGCGTTGAGTAATTGCGTGCGAATCGTTTCGGCTAGTAAGCCCGCCAGGATAAAGAAGACGAACCCGGTGATCAGGTATTGAATTCCGATGATCTTATGATCGATCGAAAAAACGTATCGTCGAACGAATCCTTGCGGTTCCTGGTGGATGTGCCCCGCGATTCCGCCGGGATGAACTGCTGGTGCGTGGGTTGCCATGATCGTTCTCCGATTACTTCAGGGAATTCAGGTACACGACTAGATTCGCGATATCCTGATCCGAGAGCCCGTTGGTGGTTGCGTTGGGCATGCTGCCGATGCTGCCGGTGTACCCGGTCTGCAAAATCTTTGCGGCGTTGGCCTCAGTGGCCGGATCGCCGTTCACGAGATTCGGATGGGTCGGGTCGTGCAACACCCCCTTCAGGCCCGGGCCGACGATGCGCTGATCGAACGGTCCTGTCGAATGGCACGCCGAGCACTTTTGCTGGAACACCTTCCGGCCGGCCCCAATGTTCGCATTCGACAAGTTGATCGCCGTGCCGGTCGTCGTCGCTAACGCGTTGCTGACGTGCGCATTCTTGACTTGCCAGCCGTGGAACCACGCGTTAAACTTGTCCCGGCTTTCGATGACGAGCACTTGTTTGTTCATTTGGCTATGCAACACACCGCAGAACTGCGTGCAAATGATTTGATAGCGTCCCTCGAGGCGCGGCGTAAACCGGATCTCGGTGACCAGGCCCGGGACGGTGTCGTTTTTCAGGCGCATCGCCGGCACCCAGAACGAGTGGATCACATCCGACGACGTCAAATTGAGCGTCACCGGAACGCCGATCGGCAGATGCATCTCGTCGGTGATCTCGCCGTTGACCTGCGGATAGCGGAACGTAAAATCGAACTGGTGGCCGATCGCTTGAACGACCAAACCGTTTTGCGGCTCCAGCATGATTTCGTACCAAATCCGAACGCTGACGGCCGACAGCAGCACGACGAACAACGCAGGGATGATCGTCCACCACAATTCGAGTTTGTGGTTGTCGTGGATTTGGACGCCGATCGCGTCGGGCGGATCGCTCTTGCGCACGCGGAACGCGATCGAGAAATAGACGAGATAGCCGACGATGAAAATATAGAGCGCCGTACCGGTCGCGGCCATAAAGCGGAAGAGTGTGTCGACTTGACGCGCCGTTACGATGGCAGCCGGCAAATATTGCTCGATCGGGAACCAGTACCAGAACCAAATTCCGACGGCAGCCAGCACTGCAAGGACGGCGCTGACCATCCAAAATTGACTGCCGAGCCGAACTGGCGGCGCCGTCTGATTTACCAATGAATTCCCTCTCCCAAGCGCTCTACTGATAGACTATAAGGAAGCGTCTGCGCGGCGCATCTACTTTGAGCGGTTTGGCGCAGCATCCGTCAACCCTGCAAACCGACGAACGAGCCAGTCGACGTTGGTTATTGCGGTACCGACGACGACCGCATCCGCGCCGCGATCGAACGCCGCGCGCAGCTGCTCCGGATGGTGCACGCCGCCTTCGCATACGACAAATGTGTCTAGCGTCGTCATGCGTTCGACCAAGTCGAGATCGGGCAACGCGCGGCCGCTCGTTTGGGGCGTGTAGCCACTCAACGTGGTCGCGACGATGTGAGCGCCCGCTTCTGCGGCGCGGACTGCGTCGTCGAACGTCGCACAATCGGCCATCGCGAGTTTTCCGGCAGTCGCGATGGCGCGTACCGCATCGGCGATCGTACTGCCGTCCGGGCGCGGCCGTCCCGTCGCATCGAACGCGACGATGTCGGCGCCGGTCGCAGCGACGGCTTCGGCATCAGCGATCGTCGGTGTGATGTAGGGTTCGAATCCGTCGTAGGCGGTCTTCACGAGACCGATCAGCGGAGCGTCGATCGCTTTTCGCAGCATTGTTAGGCACGCCAAACTTCTGGCTCGAATGCCGGCGGCACCGTTGCGAACCGCTGCCTCGGCCATGGCGGCGAGCACGTCGGGCCGATCGATCGCCGAACCGTCGTCGGCTTGGACCGAGACGATCAGTCCGCCGCGCAGCTTCTCGAGGACGGCGTCCGCGGTGCGCGGATCGCTCATCCGACGGCGGCGCGGATAGCGAGCAGCATCGCTCCTTCGGCCGGCGGCCGTTTGGCGCGGACGACTCGTACGCCGAGGCGCTCGATAGCAGCGCCGACGCGCTCGCGGTAATCGGCGTTTACGAACATGCCGCCGATCAGGGCGACGCGCGGCGCGGCTCCATCGCGGACCGCCGCCCCGACGAGCTCGGCCAGTCGCTGCACGCCGCGTCGCGCGAGATGGTCGAACGGTGCCGCTTTCAAAACAGACGGGGCGTAGGAAGCGAGGCGGTCGCGCGTGAGTCGCCCGGCGTGCGTCGCCGAAACGATCTCTCGGAGCGACTCTACTCCAAAGTACGCGCGTATCGCATTGGCCGGTGCGTCGAGGGGTCTGCCGTCATCTTCGTGGCGCATCATTTGCGCCAGCGCTTCGCGCACCAGCCAGAACGCGCTGCCCTCGTCGCCGAACAGATAACCCCAACCGCCATATGTTTTTGCGTCATCCGAATTGGCGTTCGCGGCGTATGCGACGGTACCGGTTCCGGCAATCACGACGATGCCGGCTTCGCCATCGAGCGCGCCCGCGAGTGCGATCGGCGCGTCGTGCAGCACGATCGTTTCCCGAGCCGGAAGTTCGGGTGGACGGCCGACATGCGCGCCGTCGAACCCGGACACGCCCGCAACGACCGTATCGAATTGCGCGTCTGCAGGCAAGCCGGCGCTGGCAACCGCAGCCGCGAGCGCGCCGGCTAATGCGTCGCGTAGTCGCGTGGAATGTGTGGTAGCACCGACTTCGTCTGCTCCGCCGACGGCCCCCCGGCCGAGAACCTGCCCGTCACTCGTTCCCACGACCGCCCTGGTCGAACTTTGTCCGCCGTCGATTCCGGCGAAAAGTTTATCGCTCATCAATCATCACGATGTCGCGGCAAATTCGATGCTTGCGAAAGATTCCCATTGTGTACGTTACCGTTCCGCGAGTGCGGGCCGCGACTCGTCGAGTATTTTGAGGGCGTATGCATCTGCCGCGGCTTCGCGCTCGGCACGCTTTGGCAGTGTGGGGATTTCTCCCAAGCGTTCGCGATGATGATACAGCTCGTGGCCGATGGCGAGCGCGACGAACCGGTCGCGTTCTGCGCCGGGCAAGGCTTCGACTATGCGTTGGTTGATGCGAATTACTGGAATGGTCGCGTCGTATTCCGCGCGCAGTTCGCCGTCGTTCCAATCCCCGAGGTGCACAAAACGGACCGCGATGTTATACTCCCGAGCCAAACGCAGTGCTTCGCTCAATCTTCGAGCGTTATCTTCGAAAAAGCGGAGTACGGAACGGTGTTCGGGTCGAGCTGTTTGCAGACGATCGCGATTATGACGTCGATGTTCTCCTGAAGCTGCCGGCTCTGCTCGCTGGATACCTCGAATTGGAAACTCCGCGAAAAGGTGCGATGGCAATCCATTACGTCGACCTCCAGGCGAGCTTCATAGGTTTGCGCCCGCCATACAAACGCGTCGCTCATTTCTCGATTAGCCGTTGCGATAAAGTCTTGTTTGCCCGACGCATTATAGAGGGCGGTTACGTACGCCGCGACCTTCGCCTGCATCGTCGTTTGGTCCGGGTCGGATAGCGCTTGTTCGTTTTCTTGCACCTTGGCATTGGCGTAGGACATCCACGCCTGCCCTAGGTTGAAGCCACTCGACGTTAGCGCGCCGGTCGCAGCGTCGTTCCGAAAGAGGATATCGAATGGGATGGCGACGTCTGCCTCGACTAGGAATGGCAACCAGAACTTGCCGCGAGCTTCTTCTCCGCCGACGAGCGCGCTATTGATGGCACGTTCCCGATTGAAGATCGGCGATAGCGCAAACTCCTCATTTGCGCCGGAAGCTTTGAGTCGAATGCGCATTTTGGTTATCAGCGAGCGCGCATGCTCGTTGTTTAGCGTGCCGACCACTCCAAGCGTCGGCCCAAGTCCATTGAAGCCGATCTCCAAAAATAAGCTGTCGGTAAGGAGAACGTCGACTCGCCGCGGTCGTAAGAGCGTGTGCAGCTCAGGCCGAAATGCCGCAACGAAGGCGATCACGAGCGAAGCGACGCTCGCTACGTCGGACCAGTGATCCGCTATCCACGTCGCCAAGAGGACGTGCTGCTGCATTAGTACGTCACTTCGTCGCATCGTCCGCCGCTGAAGCGTTCGAACCATCGGAGCTCGTTTTCGCCGCGCTCCTCACAAACGGACTGGCAGCGGGCGATTGCACCGTCGTCGAGTCGTTACCGGCAACGCCGGCAAGCGCACGGGTCGCGATTCGCGTCAGCGCGTCGGGTATTAACTGCTCGGCGAATCCGGAGATGAAGCCGAGGATGACGACAGCGGCGTAACCGGCGACGGATGCCGGCAACGCAATCGCTAATGGGTCGCTCGATGTTTCTTGGAACGTTACTATGCTGGTGGACAAGAGTTTCGACACGAGCAGACCGTACACGAGCAGCCCGAAAATAGCTCCGAACATCGGCGAAATAACGGCGATTCCGAACCAATCTGCATCCGTTTGAATGAAACGGTAAAAAGGATCTACTTCGACGGTTGGGTCTTGCAGGCGTCGCTGAACGCTCACGACGCTGCCCACGACCGCCGCCGCCGACGTCGCAACTGCGAGCGCGGCAACGGCTCTCCACGAGCCGGGGATGCTGGGCAAGAGCCACGCGAGAGCGAATGCGATCGCTTGGACGCCGAGGATGACGATGGCGGCCGCGACGAGCCGTTCGGCGGCCCGAGTGCGGCTCAACGCCGCGACGCCATACGAACCATAAAAATAATAGACGGCTCGGATGCACGACATCAAATCGGCGCGCAAAACGTCGACGTCTTGTTCTTGCGAAATGTCGACCGCACTCGCGACGTACTGCGAGTAGCGGTTCGAACCGACGACGTCCTGCAGGCGGCGCCGCCACGAAGGGAGCGTCGAACGAATCTGGTCGGCCGGCAGTATAGCCGCAACGCACAACTCGGCCATAGCAAGATCCGACCACCATAACTGCGCGGGCGACGTCTGCAGCTTGCTCTCGAGC
>JBDTKL010000064.1:0-10069 GCA_039935355.1 Candidatus Tumulicola sp. | reverse complement strand
TCGCCATTGACGCGGGCGATAAACTCGATTACCGGCTGCGTCGGAAGACCTTGCGCGCCATAGTACGCGCTCTGGACGTCTTCGCGCAGCGCACCGGGCCGCTGGATACCGTCTTCGTCGTTATGATAGTCGGCCGTCAGAGAATCGAACAGCGTCTTGCGTGCGGCCAAGAAGTCGTTCAGTTTTGCGACGAGCGTCGTGTTCTGGGCTTTTTGTGCGGCTGCAAGATCGGTAGTAGCAGCCTTGGTTACGTCGTCGAGATGATTCAGCATCGTATCGACGAGCGAAAACGAGGCTTGCAGCTTCAGCCCGCTGGCAAAGATATGCTGGTAGTCGGCTTGCGTGAGCTGCGAGCGGGGATCCGGCTTAATGACGAAGCGCCGTACGTAGGAATGCGCTCCGAGCGTTAGGCGAACGGAATACGAGCCGGGTGGCACGCCCGGACCCGAGTCCGGTCCTTGGTAACGCTCGCGCGCCGCACCTAGCCACTTCACCGGGCCGTCGACGCCGAAGCTCCACACATATCGGTTGAGTCCGGCTTTATTCGTCACGTACGGCTCATCTTTACCGTGGATCTTGTGGGTTCCCGAAATCGTGCGGATCGTACGGCCCGTCGAATTGAGGAATTCGATTTTCGGTGGCGCCGTTTGCGGCTGTGTTTGATAGAACGTGACGACGACGCCGTAGGCCGGATTGTCGGCCGCGTAATTGGTGTAGGTGCCTTCGTCGTATTCGTGCAGCGACCACTCGTACGACGGGCGGGGTGCAAAGAGCCACGTGCCGTGCGCGACGGCTTGCTGCAGTTCTTGTACCGGGCTCATGTCGTCCATGATATACACCGCGCGTCCGTGTGTCGCGATCACGAGATCGTTCGCTTGCGCTTGCATGCGGATATCGTGGACCGAAACGGGCGGTAGATCGTTGCGAAACGCTTGCCAGTGTGCGCCGGCTTCGAACGAGATAAAGATGCCTTCTTCGGTTCCGAGATAGACGATGTTTCGATTGCGAATGTCCGGTCGGATCGAACGGACCCACTCGCCGGCCGGCAATCCATCGACGATCTTGGTCCAATGCTTTCCGTAATCACGGGTGACGAACGCGTACGGCGCGGCGTCGCCCGCGTAATGACCGTCGGCGATCGCGTAAACGGTTCCGTCGTCGAGCGTCGACGGAGCGACGGTCGCGAAACGGCCGTAGGTTGGCGCGCCCGGCGGCGTCACGTTTTTCCAATGTTTGCCGTCGTCGAGCGTCATCTGAACGAGACCGTCGTCGGTGCCGACCCAAATCTCGCCTCGCCGCACCGTCGATCCCTCGATATCGAGGATCGTATCGCTAAATTCGGCGCCCGAGACGTCGTGCGTGATCGGACCGCCGGACGGCGCCTGATGCGCCTTGTCGTTTCGTGTGAGATCGGGGCTGATGACACTCCAGGAGCGGCCACGATCGCTCGTCTGAAAAAGCACGTTACCGCCGTACCAAGCGATATGCGGATTCCACGGAGCGAAACCGATCGGTGATTCCCAGTTAAAGCGAAACTTGCTGGTACGCAGATCGAAGCCTTCTACCGAGTTTTGCAGATACGGGGCCGCCGACCATCCGTCTTGCGTTACGCGGTTGAACACCACCAACGATCCGTTTTCGGAGTCCGACCAAATCCAGTTGGAATCGTCGGGCTCGGGAATACCCCATTCTCCGTCGCCTCCGACCGTTACGATCCACTCTTTATTTTGAATACCGCTCGAATCGAGAGAATTCGACGGACCGCACCAGCCGTTGTTGTCTTGCAGCCCCGCGCAGACGGTGTACGGATTATCGTTTCCGAGGCCGACGCGATACACTTGTCCGATTGGAACGTTGGCCGAAAAGAACCAGTTGTCGCCGCCGTCGAGGGTGAGCGCGTAACCGCCGTCTTCACCGACGATGATGCGTGACGGGTCGTTCGGAGCGATCCAAATGGTGTGGTAGTCCACATGAACGGTGTCGGCAATCTCTTTGAACGTCTTACCGCCGTCGGTGCTTCGCGAAAGCGCTTCCGAGACGCCGTACACGCGATCCGCGTTTTTTGGATCGACTGCGATATGGCTGAAATAAAACGGACGCTGATCGACGAGCGTGTCCTTGCTGATCATCGTCCACGTCGCGCCCGCGTCGTCCGAACGCCACAGAATACCCTTGGCCGATTCGATTAACGCGTACACGCGATTGGGGTTGCTTGGAGCGACGGCTAACCCGATGCGTCCGACGGGGTTGGCGGGAAGGCCCGAGCCCGTTAGTTTCGTCCAACTGGCACCGCCGTCAGTCGACTTGTACAAGCCGTCGTGGTCGCCGCCGCTTTGAAACGTCCAGGGCTGCCGGCGGAATTCCCAGAGGCCCGCATACAGAATGCTGGGATTCTGCGGATCCATCGCGATATCGGAGATACCGCTCTTGGGACCTTCGTAGAGCGTTTGCTTCCACGTCTTGCCGCCGTCGTTGGTAACGTAGATGCCGCGTTCGTCGCTGTCGGCAAAAACGTCGCCGAGCGCTCCGACGACCACGTGGTTGTGGTCGCGCGGGTCGACGACGATTTTCGAAATATACTTCGTACCGCGAAGGCCCAGGTTACTCCACGTGTCTCCGCCGTCGGTCGTTTTGTACACGCCGTCGCCGTACGAGACGTCGTTGCGTGGATTCGTTTCGCCGGTCCCGACCCAGACGGTTTTGTCGTCCGTCGGATCGATCGTCACGGCACCGATGGCGGCGACGGATTGCTTATCGAAAACGGGATCCCACGTCTGGCCGCTGTTTTCCGACTTCCAGACTCCGCCGCCGGCGCTGCCGATATAATACAGTTTTGAATTTGTTGCAGATCCCGCGACCGCGGACACTCGCCCGCCGCCCGCTGCCGGGCCGATTTCACGCCACTGCATGTTGCTAAAGGGTGGACCCGCAGTCGGCGTGGCCGTCGGAGCCGGCGACGGGTTCGCCGGCTTGGGCGGTTTCGGTGCGACGATTGCGGGTGAGGCCGCCGGCGAGGTCTGAGGTGCGGGTGAGGCGGCCGATTGCGCCTCTGCGGGTAACCGGAGTGTCAACGCCACAGCGATGCCGATGACGAACGCGCACGTGCGATCTGTCATGGGTTGCCGACGATCGCTGACTCTTGCGCCGACACGGCCTGCCATGTGGCGCCGCGACGAACGAAGACGTCGGTGAAACGCACGCGTTCGGTCGGATGATGCGGTTGCATAATCGTATTGATGCCGTGAACGATCGCGACATTGGAAATAAAATCGACCGTTTGACCGGTGGCTTTCATCGTAAACGCTTCTTTCTTCGTCGCCGCCAGCTCCTGAGCGCGATAGAGTAGTTTGCCGCCGGCGGTAATATGCGTAAATTCGGGGTCGTGACTGAGGATCGCATCGACCGTTCGACGGTCACCCGCGACGATGGCCGTCAGCCAGCGGCCCTCTTGGGCCAGAACGGCTTGCGCATCGGGTGACGCGTCGGCTCGCGCCGGCGCCGGAACGATGGATGCGATGAAAACAATGGCGCTACACAGCATCGCAATCGAGAATCGCTGCATGCCGGGCGGTTCGGGGATGCGATAGGCGTACCTCCGCCGAGCAAGTTACCGGGGCGCCGGCGCCGTACTGGCGGATGCAGACTTTTCGTAACGTTGCCGCTCTCGCTCTATCCGTCGTTGCGTTCGCGCTTCCAGGAGCGGCTCGCGCTGCCGGGCAGTTAACCGGACCAATGGCGTCGCTGAACGCGATGGCCGGAACATGGACGTGCGCGACGACCGTTCCCGCAATGGGTGGGCGTCCAAGTCGCGTCGACACGGTAACGCTCGCGCTCGAAGTGGCCCCGGCAAACACCTTGCACGACCACATTACCGGAGCGGACTATTCCGGCGACGACTATTTCGGATACAGTGACGATGCTAAGGTGTACTGGAGCGTTAGCGACGACAATAGCGGAAAGCATGGCGCCGCAACGTCGACCGACGGGCGAACCTTCACCGGCACGAACACGATGGGTCCGATCCAAATGAGCGGCAAGATAACGTATACACTGAGCGGCGATTCGCATCTTACCGTCTATGAAGTGTTATCCGTCCATGGCACGGACGTGCCGATCGATAGCGACTGCCACAAATAGGAGACCGGTGAATCTTCGCAGCTGCGGCGAAGACGATTGGTTGGAGTGGCGAGCCGCCGTCGAAACGCATCCCGTCGCATGCCGGTGCCGGGGGATACGCTGACCGCTTGAGGCCGCCCTTGACGCAGAACGTCACCCTCCGGCCCGGCTGCGCGCTATGAGAGCTATGACCTCGATCTCAGCCTATGCCCGGGCGGCGGTGCTAGCCGGTCTCGCCGGCAACGTGGCGATCAGCGTGTATCTGGCGATCGCGCTCCGGCTCCTTTTCCACACCAAGCCGATGCTGCTGTTCCAGTGGGATGCCTCCAACATCGTCGGGAGTTCGGCGTACGCGGGTGGAGTTTGGTCGGCGTTGCTAGGTTTTGCCTTCGATTGCATCGTCGCCATCTGTTGGGCGGCGATCTTTGCCGCGATCTACCAAACCATTCCGGCGGTGCGGCGATCGCCGGCAGTCGCCGGCATGTTGTTCGGTGTTATCGTCATGCTCGTCATGATCGACATCGTCGTCCCACTCGGTCGCGCACAGCACGCGGCGCAACATGCGGCTACGCTCCTGAACACCGCCGTGGCGCACGTCGTCTTTTTCGGATTGCCGGTAGCGCTGACCGTCGCTGCAGTGCTCGGCTCCGAGCGATCGGGGCCGCCGGGCGAACGGTTGTAGGTTCGGCCGGACGCGCGCGGAAGGTCGCTACATGGCCGAGCGACACTCTGCGACGCTGTTCGAAAACGTGCGTGTATTCACCGGCGCCGACGAACTGTCGCCGCCGTCGAGCGTGCTGATCGCCGGCAATTGCATCGAGCGTATCGGACACGATCTGGTCGGCGATTCCTACGATGACGTCGACGTCATCGACGGCGCAGGCCGAACGCTGATTCCCGGCCTGATCGACGCGCACTGGCATAGCATGTGGGCGACGGTTCCGATGCAAGTGCTGATGACGTCGGATACGGGCTATATCAATTTGCTCGCCGCGCGTACCGCGGAGCAGACGCTGATGCGCGGTTTTACAACCGTGCGCGATGCCGGCGGCCCCGTCTTCGGACTCAAACGCGCGATCGACGGCGGCATCGTACCCGGTCCTCGCATCTATCCGTCGGGGGCTTTGATTTCGCAGACATCGGGGCACGGCGATTTTCGTATGCCGTGGGACGTTCCGCGTGCCGCCGGCGGGCCGCCGACACACATGGAGCGCGAGGGCCACGTCGCGATCGCGGACAGCCCCGACGAGGTGCGCTTGCGGGCGCGAGAACAATTGCGTTTGGGAGCCACGCAGATCAAACTCATGGCGGGCGGCGGCGTCACGTCGCCGCACGATCCCCTCGACTCGACGCAGTTCACACCGGCCGAAATGCGCGCTGCGGTCGAAGCCGCAGAAAATTGGAATACGTATGTAATGGTGCACGCATATACACCGCGTGCTATACGGCAGGCGGTCGACGCCGGCGTTCGCTGTATCGAACACGGACAGTTGATCGACGAGCCGACCGCCGAACTGTTGGCGTGCCGCGAGATTTGGTTGAGCTTACAACCGTTTCTGGCCGACGAAGATTCGGTAGCGACGCTGAGCCCGCAGGGACACGCCAAACAACGCGAGATGACGCACGGAACGCCCACGGCGTACGAGCTCGCAAAGCGATACGGAATCAAAACGGCCTTCGGTACCGATACGCTGTTCGAAGCGAAAACTGCCGCGCGACAGGGCGCGCAGTTGACCAAACTGTTGCAGTGGTACAAACCGGCGCAGATCCTCACGATGGCGACGCGCGATAACGCAGAGCTTCTGGCCATGTGCGGCCCGCGCAATCCGTACGCCGGCAAACTCGGGGTTATCGAAGTGGGTGCGCTGGCCGACCTTCTGTTGGTCGACGGGGATCCGCTCGCCAATCTGCGCCTGATCGAGGACCCGTCGCGCAATTTCATAACGATCGTCAAAGACGGAATCGTTCACAAAGATCTCAGCGGCCCGGAGCGATAAATAACGTGAAACGCGAGAGCAGCGCAAAACTCGTGCGCATCTTTTTAGGAGAATCCGATCGCTGGAAGGGTCAACCGCTGTACATCGCGGTCGTCGAAGCCATGCGCGCAGCCGGATTGGCTGGAGCGACGGTCTTCAAAGGCATCGTCGGCTACGGCGCGCACTCGGTGGTGCACGCAGCACGCATCGTGGATCTCTCGTCGGACCTGCCGATCGTGATCGAACTGGTGGACACCGAAGAAAAGGTCGAAGCGTTTCTGCCGACGCTCGACGAGATGGTGTCGGAAGGGCTGGTCACGATCGAAAGCGTCCGCGTGATCGCATACAAAGCGGGCGAACCGAAATGAAGCTGGGCGCGTTTGCGGCGGTGGCCGCCGGCGGCGCGATCGGTTCGATGCTGCGCTACGCCGTCGCAATCGTGATGGTCGAGCGACTCGGTCCCGGATTCCCGTGGCATACCGCCCTGATCAACGTTGCCGGATCGTTCTGCATCGGCGTTATCGCGGCATACGCGCAATCCAGCACCGGTCTGTCGCCGTACGTCGGCGCGTTCCTCACCATTGGCGTTTTAGGCGGTTTTACGACCTTCTCGACGTTTAGCTTCGATACGGTGACGCTGCTTTCCGAAAGCCCGGCCCTCGCGGTCGCGTACTGTGTGGGAAGCGTCGTACTCGGAGTACTCGCGGCAATCGCCGGTTTAGCCGGCGGTCGTGCCGTACTGCACGCGACCTAATCGCGTGGGCGCGTCCGGCGACCGTCGTTTACATTCCGGTTAAGCCGTTCGTTGTTCCCGGTCCGTGAGCCGTCGTAGAATGGTGCTGCTCAGGAGAGCGGGCACAATGCCTAACAGCACGAGCACTGCGAGCCCGCGCCACGCGAAGCTGTATCCGAACGCTTGCGCGATCGCACCGAACAGCGTCGGGGCGACGAAGGCTGAAAGAAAAATGAAGGTCAGCGCAACGCCGAGGGCGCTGCCGGACTGTTCCTCACCGCCGATTTCGGCGATTCCGATCACGGCGACGCCGAACCACCCTTCGACGCTGAAACCCAGCAGCGCCGCCAGCACACACGCTTCCCAGAATACTGTATGCGTCGAAAAAAGTGAGACGCAAAACACGCACGCCGACCCCATGACGCAGACCACGGCCAACGGCAGCGACCGGCTACCACGAAAGACGTTGTCGCTGATCCAGCCCCAGATGATGCGACCGGCCACGGCCGCGGCTTGAGATATAGCAAAGACGAACACGGCAACGCCGATCGAGTACCCGGCTTCGTTGGTCAACGTGAGCGCCAGAAACGCGAACATCGTCATTTGCGCCGCCACCAGCGTCATCGACGTCAACGTGAGTAAGATGAGACGCGCATCGCGCGCGATGCGCAACATGTCGACCAGCATCGCGCGCAACGAAATCCGTTCGCCGTGCAGTTGCTCGGGTTCTCGATACAGCATCGACGCTGCCGTACACGCAACGATGGTGACAATGCCGGCGACCGCGATCGACCATTGGTACCCGAAGTGGATGGCGATCGCCGGTAACAGCAACGAACCGATGACGCCGGCGAGCGGCACGCCACATTGCCGGGCGCCCATCGCGAATCCGCGCATCTCTTTCTTGAAGAAGAATACGATCGCGTGGCTGCCGGCCGGCGTGACCGCGGCATATCCGATGCCGTACAGCGCCAGCCATCCGAGAATCCAATGGAAGTCGCGTACGAGGCTCGCGCAAATCAGCGCGATGCCCATGAACCAACCGCTCCAGAGAACGACGCGTTTGTCGCCGAAACGATCGGTCAGGCCGCCGGCCATCGCGGTCGCCAGCAGCGCGCCGACGAGTTCGACCGACAGCACCATGCCTAGTTGTGTTTGGCCTAAACCGAACGCGGTCTTTAAAAATGGGGTGATCGTGCCGGTTGCAACGGAGAAGATGGACGCCGCAACCATCGCGCCGGCAAACAGCGCGAGCACTTCGTAGGGCGATTCCGGCATCGGATTAGCCGGACGGTGGCGCAGCGCGATCGTTCGTGTCTCCGTGGCGGTCGTCAGCTTTCCGGCCGTGTCGTGTGAATCCCGCCGAGGGTATCCGGCGATGCGTGCAAAAGCCAATCGCGATGCCGGCGAGCTTTTTGTAAACGTGCGGCGCGAGAACCATGAGTTGGTCCGCTACGTAACGATCTTCGCGCTGTCGGCTCCGGCGGCGGTTGCCGTTTGGTTCGTCTTTCACGGCGTGTTCGAAACGTTGAGCGCGACGGAGCGCGCCACCGGCTACGTCGACTCGATCACGCAGATGGGAATCTACCTCGGATACGCAGGGATGTTCGGTGGAACGCTCGTTTTCGCCGGCCTCGCGTTGTGGGCCGCCGCACGTGCGTTGGGCGTTTGGCTAGCCGATCGCGGAGAGCCCTAGCGCGTGCGAGTCGGCGTCATCATCAACGCTCGTTCGCGGCGCGGAACGGCGACCGGAAGCGACGCGTTGCGACAGCTCGAGCGACTCGGCGTACAAGTTACGTCGGTACACGGCGCTTCACATGGTATCGATCCATCGCAGGTCGACGCGATCGTGGTGGTCGGCGGTGACGGGACGCTAACGCACGCGATTCCGCGCGCTCTCAAGGCCGGCATTCCAATCGGCATCGTGCCGGCCGGTACGTTTAACGAGCTGGCGCGAACCCTCGACGTTCCGTTGGATGTAGCGGGCGCTTGCGATCTCATTGCGGCCGGCCACACGCGCGCCATCGATGTCGGCTGCGTCAACGGCGTGTACTTCTTGGCCGAGGCGAGCATCGGCATTTCGAGCCGCGCCGCTCGCTGGCAGAACACCGAGATCAAGCGCCGCTACGGCGTGCTGGGCGTGCTGGCGACGGCCTTGCAAGCGATCGTGCACGCGCGGCCGATGCGAGTGGAGGTGCACTACGACGCACAGGTCATGCGCCTGCGCACGATGCAGCTAACGATCGCCAATAGTCATCGCTTCGGTGGCGTATTCGCGGTCTCCGACGCGGCTATCGACGACGGATGGCTGGATCTCTATTCGGTGCAGATCGACAACCTGCGCGAAGCGGCCGCGTTGATGTGGGCGGTTGTGCGAGGGCGCAGGAAAGCTGTGCCAGGACTACGCGTCTTGCGCGCACGGCGGTTCGAGCTGCATCAACGGCATCATCACCATATTACCGCCGATGGCGAGCCGGCCGGTACAACGCCGGCCACCTTCGATCTGCTTCCGAAGGCCCTTCGCATCTTCTCGCCGGAGTAACCGGCATGCGATATCGGAAACTCGGGCACTCGGGACTGCACCTCTCGATTATCGGTTTAGGGTCGTGGTTGACGTTCGGTAATTCCGTCGATCGCGACACGACCCGGGCGTGCGTTCGGCGCGCGTGGGACGGTGGCGTCAACTTTTTCGATACCGCCAACGTGTACGCGCGCGGTGCGGCCGAAGAAACGTTGGGGCCGATCCTCAAAGAACTCGAACGCGGCGCGTTAGTGCTCGCTACCAAAGCGTATTTCCCGATGGGCGATTCGGTGACCGAGCGCGGCCTTTCGCGAAAGCATTTGCGCGATCAGTTGGATCGTTCGCTCGGGCGCCTGCAAGTCGAGTACATCGATCTCTATCAGTGCCACCGCTTCGACGAGACAACGCCGCTCGAAGAAACGTGTCGCGCGATGGACGATTTCGTGCGCCAAGGAAAAATTCTCTACTGGGGCGTTTCGGAATGGAGCGCCGATCAGATTTCGGCAGCCGCAGCGCTATGCTCGGCTCGCGGGTGGGCGATGCCGGTGAGCAATCAGCCGCAGTACAGTGCGTTATGGCGTCGAGTCGAATCGCGCGTGTTTCCGGCGTGTCGCGAGTACGGGATTGGCAACGTCGTGTGGTCTCCGCTGGCCATGGGCATTCTCACCGGCAAGTATCCGAGCGTCGATCGCGTTCCGGCCGGAACGCGTGCGGCCGGACCGT
>JBDTKL010000063.1:0-4122 GCA_039935355.1 Candidatus Tumulicola sp. | reverse complement strand
CCGGCCAACGCCTTATCGCGTATGTCCATGTGTACGAACTCGACGCCGTCGGGCACATTTTCGCGTTTGCCCCCGCCGTGATCCCACAACGAATCGACCACGAGTACGTCGTGACCCAGGTCGCGATACGCTGCGATGACGTGCGAGCCGATAAAACCGGCGCCGCCGGTAACGATGATCCGCATGGATTCTCCTTATTGACGGGCCGAGGTTTTGACGGTTGCCTGCGCCCCCCTCTGCCAACCGGACTTTATTCCGGAGAGACTAGTCCGAACGTCCCGAAATTCGCTGCGCTATTCTCCCGGCGGTACGGCGATCGCCGTGGGCGACTCTTTCAGCTTGTAGGTTTTCGACGGATCCGACGCACCCGGCGGATAGACGGTTACCGTCGGTCCGTGCTTCGGCGCGTTTGCGACGTACAGATTTCCGCTCGCATCGAAAGCGAGACCCACCGGGTATCTCACGCCATTCACGATCGATCGCAGTAAGGTCGTCGTGCCGGCCGCATAGACGAATACTTGATTCGTTACGCCCCTTGCCGCGTCGTTCGCAACGTAGACGTTGTCGTGCGAATCGAGCGTCATCGTATAGGCGCTCTTCATCCCTTCCGAACCGAAACGTGTTGTTGAGCACGTAGAGGTTTCCGGACGAATCGAACGCTAAGCACTTTCGGAAAGCCGATACCGTTTTGAATCGCGCGCGCCGGCTTGTTCGCGCCCGGTGCGTACACTACGACGTCGCCGGGAAACGTCTCGAAGTTTGGTACGTACAGATTACCTTGTGCGTCGATCGCCGGGCGGCCCGGGAAACTCGCAACGCCGGTGAGCTTCTGCAATCGCTTCTTTCCGCTTGGCCCGTACACAGCGCCGAACCCCTGAAAACCGCAGCATCCGGCTTTGGCGTTGCCAACCATTTACAGATTGTTCGAAGCGTCGACCGCCAACCCGTGTGGCGTCCAGCTCAGATCGATGGTTCGCGACGGCGACGCATTTCCGGATGCGTATTCGGTGACGAAGCCGCTGGGACTGGTACCGTTCTGATTGCCCGCATACAGATTGGCGCTTGCGTCGAACGCGAGCGACCACGGATCGAAAATCCCTTCGGTAATGGTCGTACCGTCGAGCGTTTCGACCAGGCCGTTCGGAAACGGACACTTTTCGTTCTTACGCTCGCACACTTCAGCGTCGAAGAATTCGAGCACGCACAAAGCGATACCAAGACGATCGCCGCAAAGGATCTCTTCACGCCGTCTATCTTCTTACGTGCGAACGTGGCGCCTGTCGGCTTACCGGAGCCCGCACTAGCCAAACGGGCGTTCGCCGTGATAGGTCTGCGTGCGGACGTATGCACTCGTCGTCTGCGCCGCTCTATCCGTTGGGTCGACGCTCGCGGCGACACAAGCGCTATCGCTCACGGATCGCGCGTGTGCTGCTTCTCTCGTAGTGTGTGCATCGATGCTAGTTGCGCGATACACGCGACCGAATCGCGTCCTGCAGTGGGCGGTACTGGCGGTCGTTACTTACGCGGTGCTCAACGGAACATTTCGCGGCGAACCGGCGGCAACAGAAACAATCGAGTCGCGAACGCAGCGCTATGCCGCGACGATTATCGATGTAGCCGGCCAAGATGCGGTGCTGCAGGTCGACGCGGGGCCGCGCCTGCTCGCTGCCCTGCCCACACCTATGCCTCCGATCGGTTCGCACGTGGTGGCGCTCGGCCGGCTCGCCGAGTTCGACGGTCCGCGCAATCCAGGCGAGCCGTCGGAACGGGCGATCCAACACGAACGCGGTTTCGACGCGCGTCTCGAGACGGCGCATATCGTGTCGCAAGCTCCCGGAGATGCGAGCGACTGGCGGGTGCTGCTCGCACGGGTGCATCGGTGGGCGCATCAGCAGCTGACCGCGCGGGTTGGAGAACCGCAAGCGACCGTTCTTGCGGGCGAACTGTGGGGCGAACGTTCGGAACTACCACCGGACCTGAAAGCCGAATTTCAGGAAACCGGAACAGTGCACGTCCTCGTAACGGCGGGCTTACACCTGGGCGCGGTGGTTGCGCTGGTCGTCGCGTTACTCAGCGCGTTCAGCTTGCCGCGGGCGACGACGTGCGCGATCGCAGTCGCGGCCGCCTGGCTGTTCGTTGCCTGGAGCGGCGCACAGTTGCCGTCGGTTCGGGCCGCATGCATGGCTACCGCGGTGCTGGCCGCGCGTGCCTGCGGCCGTGCGTCGCTCTCCTGGAACGCATTGGCATTGGCAGCGATCGGCATTTGCGCGTTTCGACCTGCGAGCGTAGCAACCGCATCGTTCGCGTTGTCGTTCTCGTGCGTCGGTGCGATTTTTGCGTGCGCTTCGCCGATCGAGCATTGGCTCGAGTCGCGCGTCGCGTTGCCCGCTCGCGTTCGCGAAGCGCTCGTGCTGTCGATCGCAACGCAACTCGGAACGTGGCCGCTCGGCGCCGCGGTCTTCTTGCAGTTTTCACCGTATGCGATCGCCGCCAACGTCGCCGTCGTGCCGTGTGTCGCGGTTACGATGGGACTCGCCGCATCGCAGCTAGCCGTCGCGTGGTGCGAACCGCTGGCGCAAGCGTTGGCCAATCTCGATAATTGGCTACTCGAATGGATGCTCGGCGTCGTTCGCACCGTCGCATCGCTGCCGGGGTCGAGCCTGCCGATGACGCCGCCGCCCGCCTGGTGCATCGGTTTGTACGACGCGACGATCGTGTTCGCGCCGATCCTCGCCCGACGCGGTGCCGCCGCGGGCGCGGTCCTACTCGTGCTCGCGGCGGCAACGTTCGTGCTGTGGCCGCCGCGCACGCCCGATATGCGATTGCACATCACCATGCTCGACGTCGGACAGGCCGACTCCATCATCGTCCAGACCCCGCGCGGCCACGCGATCGCGATCGATGCCGGCGGCCGGCTGGAACGTGGAGGGCCAGCCGGCGATTCGATCGCCGAACGCGTCGGCGAACGAACGGTCGTCCCGTTTTTGCTTCGACGAGGCCTCCACCGGCTCGATATATTGGCAATTTCGCATCCACACGGCGATCACGCCGGCGGCGCCGCTCCGATCCTGCGACGCATTGGCGTCGACGAGATCATCGACAGCGGACAGTCCTACGGCGGGCACGCCTATCGCGACGCGGTCTCCACCGCGCACGCAAAATCGATCCCGATGCTGTTGCCCCGCTCCGGATCGTCGTGGTCGACCGATGACGGCGTGCGCATCCAGTTCATCGGCCCGTCGTTGCCATTGGTTGCGAACACCAAAAACAACATCAACGAAAACTCGCTGGCGTTCACGCTCCGATACGGTACGTTTTGCATGCTCTTTACCGGCGATGCCGGCGCAATCGCCGAGCGGCGCTTTCTGCGCGAAGATGTCGACCTAGGATGCGCGATTCTTAAAGTCGGCCATCATGGCTCCGCGTACGGATCGACCCCAGCGTTTCTCGCGGCAGTACGGCCGAAGTACGCACTCATTTCCGTCGGGCGACACAACTTGTTCGGGCATCCGGCACCGTCCACCATCGAGGCGCTGCGGCGCGCCGGCGCGACGATCTATCGCACCGACCAGAACGGCGCGATCGAGGTTACCAGCGACGGCGCGACGTTCGAGGTTCGCCCCATGCTCTTGCGATAACGCCCAAACGACTACGTTTGGGCTCTGGAATCAGTCCGGGAACGGGCAGACCGGAGCTTCCACGCAGCCTTGCTCGTGCTGCTCGTAGCGGCGCAAGGTTGCATTCGGACCTTCGGGAAGCCACTCAACGTGTTGCAACGCCCCAAACGCGTCGCAGACGACGGCCAGTTCGCCGTGGACGCGAAAGCGGACGCGCCGCGACTCGCGCGAGGCCAGCCCTCCGGCTATTTGAAAGCTCCGGCACCAGGGCTCGCCGCAATCGCATAATCGCCCGACGCATGCCGCTTCGATCGACCGTCGCAAACCGTCGAGCATCGCCGGCGTCAACGCGTCGCTGCCGGCGCCAATATAGTCGCCGTCCAGACACAATCCCAGCTGGCGATATAAGCGCTCGTCGAACTCGCGGATGGTCATCGCTGCGGCGCTCATGGCTGCGGTGACGCTTCGTCGTCGGGAACGACGATATCGCTGGGAAGCGGCTCCG
>JBDTKL010000062.1:0-4397 GCA_039935355.1 Candidatus Tumulicola sp. | reverse complement strand
AGTGCGCCTTACTCACCACAAAGAACTCGTCGGGCCGCTTGAGCAGGCCGTACGTTTCGCTCGACATTGCGTTCTCGACGATCTCGATGACGTCTTCGACCGCGATCGTTTCCGGTGCGGCCGGATGCCCGACGAGCAGCGACCCGCGACTGCGCTGATTGTGCGTTGCTTGCGGGATCGCGTCGAGCGCACGCGCCGCTGCGTCGGCATCGAAACCGGCTTCACGCAATTTGCGCTCGGAACGCTCGCGCATCATCTCTTGCGCACACGGACAGGCGGTCATACCGAACGCTTCGGCTCCGACGAGCGTACGAGAGCCGTTCGGTGTGGCATACGCGATCGCGAGAAACGTATAGCGTTCTTCCGTCGGCAGCGCGCTCACGGGCGTCCAACGCTCCAACGCAAAACTCGCGCGCACGCGCACTTCCGCTTGCGGTGCGTCTTGTGCGACGACGATGGCGCGCGCGATCGCGCCGGGCAGATGCGCCAGCGAACCGTTCGGGTCGTTACGCAAGCACGTGTCGATTGTGTCGGCGAGGATTTCCGAATACCGCGACATGTGCGCGCCCGCGAGGTTCGGCCCCAGCGCGTTCGACATCGAGAACTCCGCGTCATACGACCGAAGATTCGTATCCGAACCGCTCACGATCGTGCGCCGAACCAAACGAACGCCGGCGCGCTCGAGCGAGATTGCGACGTCCGGCGCGAGCGACTGGCGATCGACCGAAAAATGCAGACTCCGCTCGACCCTCCGAACGGAGTCGAAAGCGCGTCGTCGCACGAGATGCGGCGCAATTTCGGCCAGCGGCGCCGCGTCGTACGGCCGGTCCTCCAGGTCGTCGCGAACGACCTGGCCGTCGATCGCCAGCACGTCGATGTCGATCGGCCGGGGAGCGAGCCGAATGCTCGAGGTCGAGCGACCGACGGCGGCCTCGATCGCTCGCGCGAAGGCTTCGAACCCGTCGCGATCGAGCGGGGTTCGAACGGCCACCGCGAGGTTGAGATATTCAGGCCCGGTGGCCCCGCCGGCCGGAGGCGAGGCGTAGAACGCCGATACCGCCGTCACCTCACACCGAGCGCGCAGACGCTGCAGCGCAGCAAGGATGTTGGCTTGACGGTCGCCCAGATTCGAACCGATCCCGGCGTACACTTCGTGCACCGCGCCACCCTGCGGGGGACGACCGCTCCCTTCCTGCGGAAATTGCAAAGCGGGCCGGAGACGGGACGCCCGGCGCGAACCACCTTCTTATGAAAACGTACGCTGCAAAAAAGTGGGATCTCTCGGGTCTGCAAGGCATCTCCGACGCGACGCTGGAGATGCATTTCGGACTGTACGAAGGTTACGTGAAGAACGCGAACCTGCTCAACGAAAAGCTCGATGCACTGCGCTCCGCCGGTGAAGCCGCCGGTGCCAACCCGAGTTACGCAGAACTCGTGCGCCGCCTCGGATTCGAATACAACGGTATGCGGTTACACGAATATTATTTCGACAACATGACCAAGTCGCCGGCCGACATCGGTAACGGCAAACTCTACACCGCGCTCGGCGAGTCGTTCGGCGGATTCGATGCGTGGAAGAAAGACTTCGTCGCCGTCGGCGGTATGCGCGGCGTCGGTTGGGCGATCGCGTATCGCGACGACACCAACGGCCAGATCACCAATAACTGGATCAGCGATCACGAAAACGGCCACCTCGCCGGCTTTACCCCGATCGTCGTGCTCGACGTCTGGGAGCACGCGTTCATCAAAGACTACAAACCGTCGGAACGCGGCAAGTACATCGACGCGTTCTTTGCCAACATCGATTGGAAGAGTTGCGAATCGCGCCTTAAGTAAGCGGCTCTAGATACTCATTTCCGCTTCGGGCGGTTCCGTACGAACGGGACCGCCCATTTTGTTTTACCGGCGCCCGTCACGCCCCCGGCGGCCATTGCATTCGTTGCGCCAGTGCGTCGTAGGTACTGCTGAAAAACTCGGCTAGCAGCGCATGCGGATCGCGTGCGGCGCGAACGTCGGCGTAGCGGAGAATAAACTCGCCCATTGTAGAATCCCAGCCGGCCGGCGAAGGACCCACGCGCGCCGTTTCGAGACCGTCCGGTTTCGGATAGCCGTAGCTCCAGAATGCCGGTTCGGGAAAACGCGCATCTCCCGGCCAAAAGCCGGTGCAAATCTCTTGTGCGTTCATCCCAAGGCGCATGATAATGTCTTGCGACGGCGGCTCGGCCGGACGCCCCGAATACCGAGCGTATGCCAGATCGAACGAGCCGAAGAAAAACTGCACCAGCGTATGGCGTAAGCGATACGGTGCGCGGTGCCGCTCGAGCGCCGTGTTGGCTTGCAGCAAGACTTGTGAGAAGCGCCGCGCATACGCTGGATCGTACGAACGGTGTTCGACGTCTTCGTGAAACGGAAGCCGGTCGGGAAGCTCGACTGGAACATCCCAGATTCGCACGTCGAGGCCCAGCTCGTCCAACAAGCGCATCGTTTCGCGATAGAAATCGGCCACGGTACGAGGAACCAGCGGAATCGAACGATCGGTTCCGTCGCTGACGAGCACGCGCATGCCGTGATCGATCAAGTCGAACTCGACCGAGAACGAGCGCTCTCCATACGGAATCGCACCGGTCCAAATGCCGCGCGGCGTCACGTACAACGCGACGTGCGCCCATTGCGGCTCGGGCGGCGACAACGCTAAGCGGACCTTGCCGATGACTTGCACGTAGCGGTGCAGCGTCTCGCAGGTCTCGCGCCAGGCTTCGAGTGGCAGTTCCGGCCAGGCATCCACGCGGTCGCTCATCGTACGTTTATATGCCGGAGCCGCCGGACACCCTCCGTTCGCTCGTCCGTTGCATCGGCTGCCGCGGGGACGCCGCCCGGCGACTGCGAAGAACCTCGCAATGAGCGACCCGGCCGTTTATCCGTATGTTTTGGATCCGAAGTTGGCGCCGGCAATATGGGGCGGCGACGAACTCGTGAAGCAATACGGCAAACGCGGCGACCCCTCGGCGAAGATCGGCGAGTCGTGGGAGTGCTGGGACACCGACACGGTTATTAACGGACCTCTGAAGGGCGATTCGGTCGCGACCCTGCGGCAATCGCAAGGGAGAAGCTTTCTCGGCGATATCGACCCGACTCGCATCTTTCCGGTGCTTACGAAGATCATCACCGCACACGATTGGCTCTCGGTACAGGTGCATCCGAACGATGCGTACGCAAAGCGGGTCGAGCATCAAGCCAACGGCAAAACCGAGTGTTGGTACGTGTTTTCGGCCGACCCCGGCGCGGAGTTGGTGCTCGGGTGGACGCGCGACACATCGCGTGAAGAATACGAACGTCGCGTCGCCGACGGTACGCTTGGCGACATTCTGCGCCGCATCCCGGTCAAGGCAGGCGATACGGTCTATATTCCGGCCGGCATGGTGCACGCGATCGGAGCCGGCGTCACCCTGTTCGAAACGCAGCAAGCCAGCGATTTAACGTACCGGATGTTCGATTGGAACCGCATCGGTGCCGATGGAAAACCGCGCGAACTGCACATTCAAAAAGCCGCCGACGTTTTGGATTATAAGGCGACCGCTGCCGGCACGCTGGATCAAATCGCCTACACGTTCGACGGCTTACAGCGTCTGGCGTTGATCGCCGACAACCACTTCGTGGTCGAACGGATCGTCGCGACGAGCGAACCGGCAACGATGAAAACCGGTGGACGGCCGTTGATCGTGATGTCGCTAGATTGCCCGATGAACGTCGGCTGCAACGACGTCGAAGTCGCGCTCACCCCATACCAAACGGCCTTGATTCCCGCGAGCGCCGAAAGCTGCACGATTCGTTCCCAGGGCGACGGCGACGCACCGTTCATGTTCGTTACGCCGCCCGAACATCGCGACGACCTAGCCGTGCAAATGCTGGCCGCCGGCATCGAGCAAACGCGTATCGACCGCTTCATGGAACAGTTCGCGTCGCTGCACGTGTAGGATTTCCGTCGCTGGCGCTCGCGCTGATTGTAGCGGTGAGCCCGGCGGCCGTAACGGCGTCATCCGTGCAGCAACGCGCGATCGACGTTGCACTGTCTTCGACGGAATTGCGCGGCGCCCACGTGGGATTGCTGGCCGTGGATACATCGGGCGACACGGTCTACGCGCGCGATCCGGACGACGACTTCGTCCCGGCCTCTACGTTCAAACTGATCGTCGGATCGGTGGCGCTCTCAAAGATGGGACCCGCGTTTACATTCGGCACCAGCGTAGATGCGGTCGGACCGGTAACGAGCGGAACGCTGAACGGCGATCTGGTGTTACGAGGCGGCGGCGACGCACAACTCTCGATCGCCGATCTGCAGAACGCTGCGACCGCCGTTCGTGCGGCCGGTATCGTGCACGTAACCGGCGACATCGTAG
>JBDTKL010000061.1:0-4741 GCA_039935355.1 Candidatus Tumulicola sp. | reverse complement strand
GATAGCGCCGCGTTAGCCGTGGACACGCACGTATTTCGCGTCTCACACCGCCTCGGCCTAACTTTGGGCACGACGCCGCGACACGTCGAAGACGATCTCACGAAACTCGTTCCAAGCGCCAAGTGGGGTGCCGCTACGCATTGGTTGATTTTGCACGGCCGGGCCATCTGCAAGGCTCCGCGCCCACTGTGCGAGCGCTGTCCGGTCAATCGCTTGTGTCCGACTCCGGCGATTCTAGCGAAAATTGCACCGGTCCGGGCGAGAGCAAGTGGGCGGGTGGCGGAAGCTCGGCGTCCCGGGCGATCCGCCGCAACAACAAAGAAGGCGTAATCGCTTCTCCGTAGCCGGCCTCGGTCGAAAGTTTCGACAGATTGATCAGGGCCGGGAGGTCCGAGGACGGATCGAACTGATAGTCGCCGTCCAGGTCGATACCGCGTATGCGAACGAGTTGCTCCATCTCGTCGAGATCGAGAGCGATGCGCAGTTCGCCAAATCGAAGCCGAAGACGCAACGGCCGTTCCAAGCGGATCACCTTGACGCCGGTGCGTTCGCCAAGCACGGCGTTAACGCGCTTCGCTCCCGTCACCAAATAATCGAAGAACGCTCGTAGCGATTCTTCGGCGTCCTCGGGGCGCCGCGGAGGGCCGCCCTGCGAGTCGGCCGCGGCGCGCTCGATCTCGCGTTGCGCGCGAATTTTGGTTGCCGCGGCCACGATCGGGTTCATGGCGGTAAACTCGGGCTTCATCGGATCGGCCATATCCGCCGGTCTTTCGGTCTTTTCTAGTAGTCCTCTTCGTCCGATGCCGGGCCGAAGGACGGGACAAATGGCGGCGCCTTGATGACCTTAAAACGACGCGGCGACTGGTGGAAGTCGAAGAAATCGTCCAGGCCGTGTGACGTCGCGTCGGTCGTGCCGAGCGATCCGGCGTGGAACGTTTCTTCGGTGAACTTCAAGATGCTGCCGAACTCGTAATGTTGATGTGAAACGTAGCCCTTCTTGGAATACGGGGAGATGACGACGAGCGGCACGCGAAAGCCCAGTTCGTAGTTGTTACGCACGACCGGCGCCACGTGATCGTACCAGCCGCCCCAGTCGTCCCACGTGATGATAATCGCCGTGTTGTCCCAATACGGACTCGTCCCAACCGCGTTGACGACCGCCGCCACCCACGATGGGCCCGCAACCGACTTCGTGCCGGAGTGATCGCTGTGTAGCGCATCGGGCATCACCCACGCGACGCCGGCTAGCTTGCCGTTTTTGATGTCGGTAAGAATTTGCTGCGAAGGCTTGATGACGTAGCGGTAGTCCTTGCCGTAACGGATGTGCCGGATCGCATCGTAAGCCTTCCATAGCCCTTGACCTAGCGTGTGCTGGTAGTATCGCCACGATACCCCGCTGGAATCGAGCAGATCGGCCAAGACCGGTCGCTCGAAGCAGGGAAACACGCGGTCGCCTTCGGGCGAGCCTAGCGGTTCCAGCGCGATGGTTTCTACACGTACCGACGGTGGGCTGTCGCAGCCTCCGTGCGCTCCAAACAGCCCGTGACCGATGCCGTTCTCGGCAACCTGCCGATCGGCATAGCGCGGTGCGGCCGATGCGTCTCCGCTGATTATTTCCTGATGGGCCGGAAAGCTTGGGCCTTGATTGGTTTGGAACATCCTATCGCCGAAGCCGTACTGCGTCGCCATGTCGAAGTACGGTTGAGCTTCGGTGCGCGGGACGTAGGCGTAGGCGCAGTCGGCGCTTATCTTGCACGATGGCGAGTTGGTTAGTATCAAGTCGAACCCGTCCATGCGGCATGTCTCAAGATGGGATGGCGTGGCGTTGCAGCTTTGCGTAAAGGCCAGATGCCGATGGTTGAGGTCATACTCCCATGCCAGCGAGGTCTCATGGAGCGGGACCGTTTGGCCCTTGGAGTTGAGACCGCTCGAAACGGTGTCGGCACCAGGAAGTCCGTGAAAGAGATTGTCGGGTGTGCGGTTTTCTTGAAAGATAATGACGACATGTTGAATCGGTGAGACTGCGTTCAAGACGGCCTGAGGATCCACCGCGGCCGTCGTGGGAATGGCCTGGTGCTGGGACGCGCAGCCGGTAACGCACCATCCAACGGCGATGAGCGCTAACGCGAACGTGAATCGTTGCAAAGTGTGGTCTCCTTATTCAATACGGACCTTGCCAATGTGTTCGAGGCCAGTTTTTTAAGCAATTAGTGCGGTAGCAACTTTATTGGAAAGTCAAGCCGCCATTTCCCGTTCGGTTTCGCTTCGCAAATAATCAAAGGTTTCAGATGCGCCCCTACGCGAACGTTGCGGTCATCGGTCAATGCGATCGGCGCCAGCCAATACTGGAATTTCCTCGTATGCCAACCAAGGCTACGTTTCGCATGTGCAGTACGAGTTCGGCGGCATCATAGCTGAATGCCACCAACATGCGTGCCGCCGTTTGGTCCCGCGCATGGCCCTGAGTTGTTATTCGACGTAACGATATCGGAAGATGCCGATGGTTGCAGGTTAACTGCAGAACTGTTCACAAGACGAGCGAGTGCGCCCGGCGGCGATGATGCGATGTGGCTCTAAAAGTGACCTAAGTTAATTTTATTACCGATACGGCAGGCGAGCGTGCGCGTGCCAGTACTGTTTCGTAAGATTAGTGTGCGAAGGTTTTGCAACGGATGCACTCAAGACTACGTACAACGTCCGCCGCGCTCGAGGATCGACAATGAAATACGTCGCGTTTGTTCCATTGGCGTTAGCCATTTTGATCGTTTCTTGTTCGACTCAGCAACAGACCGCCGCCATCCCCCAAAGTGCGACGATGGGCCTGGTGGGAAAGAAGCAGGGTCCGTCGAGCTACATCCAGCACGTCGTCGTGATTTTCCAGGAGAATCGCACGCCCGACGATCTGTTCCAAGCGCTGGCTTCGGAAGGCGCCAACATCCAATCGTGGGGCATGCTTGGCAAACAGCGAGTCAATCTAAAGCAGGCGTCGCTCGCGACTTTTTACGGGCTCGGGCACGGACATAAATCGTTCGTGCTGGATTACGACTGTGGTTTGAACGACGGTTTTTCTTCGCAAATAATCAAACAATATCGAATGCGACCATATTCATTCGCGCCGTTGAGCGAAGTGCAGCCGTACGACGACATGGCTACGCAATACGTGTTCGGCGACAACATGTTTCAGACGCAGCAAGCCGGCAGCTTTCCGGCGCATCAATACATCGTCAGCGCGTCGGGCGCAGCGCTGCCGGCGACGACGTTCGACATGTCCAGCGATCCTTTTCACAGCACGACCGGCCTGAAGGCGCAAGCCGGCTGCGACGGCCCCGCGGATGAAGCGATCGACACGATCAATCCGAACAACGGCCTACCCGGCCCGACACCGCGCCCGTGCTTTAACCGCCCGGTACTCACCGATCTGCTCGACTTTCACGGCGTATCCTGGCGCTACTACCAGAATGGCTTGGGGGCCGGCTTATGGCACGCCTTTGACGCGATCCGTCACGTGCGATACGGTCCGGACTATGCCAACGTGGTCACGCCGCCAGCGACCATCATCTCGGACATCTCGACCGGTGCGCTGCCCGGAATGTCGTGGGTCATGCCTGCCGACAGCAAACACTCCGACCATCCGGCTAACCACAGCAAAGAAGGCCCTTCGTGGGTTGCGGCGGTCGTGAACGCGATCGGCGAGAGCCAGTACTGGAACAGCACCGCGATCATCGTTACGTGGGACGAGTGGGGCGGTTTTTACGACCACGTCCCTCCGCCGATGGAGAACAATTACATGGAGTTGGGATTCCGGGTTCCACTGGTCATCATCTCGCCGTACGCCAAACAAGGCTACGTCTCGCACGTGCAGTACGAGTTCGGAAGCATCATCGCGTTCGCAGAAGAGACGTTTGGAATACCTAAGGGTTCGCTCAGAGCGACCGACGTGCGCGCCAACGATTTGGCGGACGCGTTTAACTTCACCCAGGCGCCACGCCCGTTCGTGCAGATTAGCGCGCCGCCGTTCGTTCCCGAGGCCGGACCGGCTTCGTTATCCGACGGTACGATCTCGGAAGACCCCGACGAAGACCCGGTGGGCAAGGTGGCGATGCCCGACTGTATGACGGTTCACAAGTCGGGCGTCACGTACCCAGCTATTCGCTAAAGGGTTCGCGAGGTTAAGCGCGCGTGCGTTACGGCTTAGCCTTCCCGACGAGCGCGCGCGAAATGACGAGACGCTGAATCTGCTGCGTTCCTTCGTAGATCTGCGTGATCTTGGCGTCGCGCATCATGCGCTCGACCGGATATTCGGTGGAATATCCGAACCCGCCGAGAACTTGCACCGCATCGGTCGTCACCGACATCGCGACGTCCCCGCACTTGAGTTTGGCCATGGCGGCCCACAACGTGACGTCGGGCGCGCCCGCGTCGCACTTGCGCGCCGCTTCGTACAACATCATTCGCGCGGCTTCCACTTCGGTTTTCATGTCGGCCAACATGAAGCCGACGCCTTGGTGTTGGCCGATCGGTTTACCGAAAGCGATGCGTTCTTTGGCATAGTTGGTGGCGTAATCCAGCGCGCCGGCGGCGATGCCGAGCGCTTGCGCGGCAATTCCGGGTCGCGACTTATCGAGAACGCGCATAGCGATTTTAAAACCTTCGCCCTCCTCGCCGAGCCGGTTTTCGACCGGAATCTCGCAGCCGTCGAACGACAACTCGACGGTGGGTGACCCGCGAATCCCCATTTTCT
>JBDTKL010000060.1:0-2962 GCA_039935355.1 Candidatus Tumulicola sp. | reverse complement strand
GCGTCTCCAACGAACAGATCGCCTTTTTTATCGGTCCCGAGAACGACGGGTAACGGTAAGCCGTCTACTCTTGTGTCCGAGCTGTGATATCATTTGTGGAGGAAACCGAAGGGCGGCAAGCGCCCGGCCGCATAATCCGGCTTCGAGACAATCAACCCCGCATAACTCGCGGGGTTTTCCTTTTACGGGTTCCCGCGCAAGAGGCTTCTCTCGCCACGACGCTGCATTTTTGTTTGAGATGTCGGCATTTCTCGATGCTGCCCGCGGAGTCGACGCGGCGCGCGCTCCGATCTGGATCATGCGTCAGGCGGGGCGCTATCTTCCGGAATATCGCGAGATCAAACGACGCTCGTCGTTTCTCGAGATGACCCGCGATCCGGCGATTGCGGCAGAAATTACGCTGCAGCCGCTGCGGCGTTTCGAACTCGACGCCGCCATCGTGTTCAGCGACATCATGACGCCGCTCGAAGCGCTCGGAATCGACGTCCGCTTCGATCCGGGTCCGAAACTAGCGGAGCCCGTGCGTACGGCCGCAGCGGTGGACGCGCTGCGCCGTACCGGACCGCCTGCGCCGTTCGTCGGTGAAACGCTGCGCCTGGTGCGCCGTGCACTGTCGCCCGAGAAGGCGCTCATCGGCTTCGCCGGCGCACCGTTGACGTTGGCGGCCTACGTCGTACAGGGCGGCGGCAGCAAAGATTTCGAGGCGTTCCGCGCGCTGCTGCATGCCGATCCGCAAACGCTGCACCGGTTGCTGGATACGCTGACCGAATTGACGATCGAGTATCTGCAGATGCAAGTCGCGTCCGGCGCGGACGCGATTCAGCTGTTCGATAGTTGGGCGGGTCTGCACGACGACGCGACGTTTCGGGAGTTCGGGGTTCCGTATGCGGCACGTATCATGCGCGCGCTCGAATCGACCGGCGTCGCGCGCATCTATTTTGCGTTGGGTGCGTCGCATTTGCTCGACGCCGTCACCGAAATACCGTCGGAGATCGCGGGCGTGGATTGGCGAACCGGATTACGCGACACGCGTGGCCGGCTGCAGCGTACCGTGCAAGGGAATCTCGATCCGGCGGTGTTGTTCGCCGATCGCGAAACGATCGTCGCGCGCACGCGTGCCGTGCTCGACGACGGGCGCGGCGGCCCGCACGTGTTCAATCTCGGCCACGGCATCTGGCCCGAGACCCCGATCGACGCGGTACAACTGATGATCGATACCGTGCGCGGATACGACCGGTTGTGAGCGTCGCGCCACGCGATGCACGCGGACGCGTTGCGGAGTTCCTTGCGGACGCGCAAACGCTCGCTTGCGCAAGGTTCGCGGCGCTCGAACCTACCGCGACATTTGCGACCGACGAATGGGAAAACCCAGCCGGTGGAACGCTCGCCGGTGCCGGTTCGACGCGGACGATCGCAGGTGGTGCTACGTTTGAGAAGGGCGGCGCGAACACGTCGATCGTGACCGGCGGCGAGTTGCCGCCCAGCGTGGTCGCGCAACGCCCCGAACTGCAAGGACACGAATTTTTTGCAGCCGGCATCAGCATCGTGATGCATCCGCGCAATCCATTCGTGCCGGCCGCACATTGCAACGTCCGCTATTTCGAAACGCGCGCGAAGGACGGCTCGAGTGGCGCGTGGTGGTTCGGGGGCGGTGCCGATCTAACGCCCTACTATCCGGATCTCGGGGACGTGCGCCTATTTCATTCCAAGCTGAAATTGGCGTGCGACCGCAACGACGAGCGATATTATCCGGCGTTTAAAGCATGGTGCGATCGATACTTTCGGTTGCCGCATCGCAACGAGGCGCGCGGCGTCGGCGGCATCTTTTACGATTATCTCGACGACCGCGGCTTTGGTGCGGCCGGCTCGCGAACGACGTTCGAGCGGCCGCTTGCGTTCGACGATGGTTTTGCGTTGATGCGAGACGTTGCCCAGGAGTTCGTATCCGCCTATTCAGCGATCGTCGCAAAACGCAAGAACGAGCCGTACGGCGAGCGCGAGCGTGCGTTTCAAACGCTACGACGCGGCCGGTACGTCGAGTTTAACTTATTGTACGATCGCGGGACGCTGTTCGGGCTGCAAAGTGGCGGGCGTACCGAATCGATCTTGATGTCGCTGCCGCCCGAGGTTCGCTGGGCCTACGACGAACGTCCGGAGCCGGGTAGCCGCGAAGCCGAACTTGCACCCTTCCTGCAGCCACGCGATTGGCTTTCGGCGAACCCGTTCGAGACATGAGTTCGAATCCGATTCTGTTGGTCAATCTCGGATCGCCGGCGTCGACCGACACCGGCGACGTGCGCCGCTATCTCGACGAGTTTTTAATGGATCCGTACGTGATCGACGTGCCGTTTCCGATTCGCGCGTTGATCGTGCGCGGGCTTATTCTTCCTCGCCGTCCGGCCGCATCGGCCGAAGCGTATCGAAAGATTTGGACCGAGGACGGTTCGCCGCTGGTCGTCATTTCGGAGCGCACGCGTGCCGCATTGGAAGAGCGCACGAAGATTCCGGTCGGCTTGGCGATGCGCTACGCCGAGCCGTCGATCGAATCCGGCATCGATGCGTTGTTGGCGCGCAGTGGCAGCGTCGATTCGCTGACCGTCGTTCCACTTTATCCGCAGTACGCCATGGCGTCGACCAAAACGGTCGAAGGAGCCGTCGATATCGCGCTGCGCCGGCGCGCGATTCCGTATCGGTTCGTGCCGCCGTTTTTCGACGATCCCGGCTATTTGGACGCGATGCAAGCGCGTATCGCGCCCGCCATCGGTGACGCACAATACGTGTTGTTCAGTTATCACGGCATTCCAAAACGGCATCTGCGGAAAGTCGATCCTACCGGCAAGCACTGTTTGGGATCGCCGGACTGTTGCGATGTCGCGTCGGCAGCGCACGCGACGTGTTATCGCCATCAATGTATGACGACGACTCGCTTGCTGGCCGAGCGATTGAACCTCGAGCCCGGCGG
>JBDTKL010000059.1:0-11981 GCA_039935355.1 Candidatus Tumulicola sp. | reverse complement strand
GGCTGAAGACCGAATTACCTTAAAGAGCTTACGAGCAGTAGCCGAGGCGCTCGAATGCGACCTGGTTTATGCATTAGTTCCTCGGGCTTCTAGCCTCGGGCAACTTAGGGAGAAGCACTTGCGTGCGGCTGCGGCGAGGAGGGTCCAATCCGTGGAGCATTCCATGGCCTTGGAGAATCAGGCCGCCGGAAAGCTTGATGAAGCTATCGACCGCGAAATGAACCGTGAGGAGTGGCGCAAGAACCCGTGACGTTTTCGACGTCATACGGCGCCACTGCACTCACGCCGGAAGAAGAAGCAGACCTTGTCGCGGACGTTTCGAACCAGCAAGACTTGAACGAATGGGAGCGACAAAATATTCTTGCTGCAGCGAGTTGGGCGTTAGATTCGCGTAGGTTCAGCCTTCGAGACCCGCTCGAAGAAGCATACGTGCGCGACCTGCATCGCCACATGTTCGATCAAACCTGGAAATGGGCTGGCCAGTACAGAATGATAGAGAAGAACATCGGAGTAGCGCCGTATCAAATTCGAGAGGAAGTAGCCAAGCTGCTTGGCGATATTCGGTTTTGGGTTGATAATAGCGTTTACGGTACTGATGAAATAGGTGTGCGGCTTCATCATAGGCTTGTATCAGTCCATCCGTTCCCGAATGGAAATGGCCGTCACTCCAGGCTAATGACCGAGGTCGTACTTGCCCGGCTTGGCGCCGCACCATTCACGTGGGGGAGCGGCGACCTAACCGCAAGTGGGAACATTCGAAACCGTTATATTACCGCGCTCCGAAGTGCCGATAGCGGCGACATCAACCCCCTTCTATCGTTCGTACGCACGTAGTTTTTACATGCAGCTCGCTCGACCATACGCAATCATGCAGGGGTAGTTATATACTAACGAGCAGCATTACGCGCTACTTCACGGAGGAACTCTATGCGTGTATTCACCGCCGCCGTCACGATTGCGGCGCTCGGCATCGCTTTACTCGGACGCACGGACGCCTCGCCAACGCCGACACCCGTGCCCGGAGGCGCAAACCAGGCCGCCGGTACGTCCGGGCCGATCACCGGCCAGTTGTTCAACGGAAAACTTCGGCTTAGTAAGATGTCGCTCACGCCGAAGACCGACCTAGGCGACAATTTTCTCATCTTCTCGACCATCGTCGCAAACGGCACCAAAAAAGATCGCGAGGTCTTACTGGAAGCCCATCTTGCAGATGCCGACGGCGTTACCCTCAATCAGTCGCCCGGCGACCCCGAGGGAGGCCCGTGTGCGCTCGCGCCCGGCGCCGCGTGCCGCAATGCGTTTCGCTTCAAGATCACCGATCCGCAGTTCAAACCGGTCAAAGTGCTCGTCGAGGAACTCGGTAACGGCCCGCAGCCGGTGTTTCGCGTGATTCTGGTCCCCCCGTCCTCGCAAGGGTGAACGTAGCGAGAGCGTTCGCCGTCATCGCTCTGGCGGGCGCTCTCTTCGGTTTTTCTGCACCGGTTCAGGCCGTCGAGTCGACGCTGCCGTCGGCCGGACAAATCACCTCCGACATCACGAGCGTGATGCAGCGCTACAACATTCCAGGGGCGACGGTTGTAATCACGCAAAATGGTCACGTCGTGTATACGCACGCCTTCGGGTCGAGCGATCTTGCCGCCCGAGCTCCGTCTCGAGATGACACGCACTACGAAATTGGCTCGATCACCAAACAATTCACGGCAGCCGCCATTCTCCAACTGCACGAAGCCGGCAAGGTCGACATCGATGCGAAGGTTGCCGTCTACGTTCCCAGCGCCCCGCACGCGAACGAAATCACGGTGCGCCAGTTACTCACGCAAACCAGCGGCCTGGCCGACTATCTCGACGTTCCCGGCGTCGACACGAGCAAGACGGCCACATACGACCAATTGATGGCGAGTGTCGCCGGCAAACCGTTGCAATTTGCTCCGGGTAGCGCGTGGCGTTATAGCAATACGAACTACGTTATCTTGGGCCGCATCATCGAAACCGTTTCCAGCGAACCGTACGATACGTACGTACGCCAGCATATTCTCGAGCCGCTCGGAATGACGAAAACGTTTACGATCGGCGATGAATCGTCCATTCCGGGGATGGCGTTCGGCTATCAGCTCGTCGACGGACGTCTCTCACCGGTGCGCGGGGCCATCAGCCAGTCGTACGCACGCTCCGCCGGCGATCTCGTTTCGACGGTGGGGGATATGGAGAAGTGGAGCAGCGCGTTGCAGAACGGATGCGTCGTTTCGCCGCAGGACTACGCGCTGATGATCACCTCGCAACCGACGACACAAGGCGATTCCGGATACGGCTTCGGTTTGTTTCTCGATGCGATCGACGATCAACCGCGGATCGGGCACACCGGCGGCGACCCCGGCTTCACTGCGGCGAACGAGTATTTCCCCAAACAGAACGTTCGCATCATCGCACTGACGAACGATGGCAACGCAAACGGTCATCCCGAAGCCGGCGAGATTTTGACGAACGTTGCCTTCGAAGCTCTTTACCCCGAGATCGCGGCCGCGGCGCTGCGGCCGGCGCCGGGAGAAGACCCTGCGGTGACCGCCGACGTCACAAAATTCTTTACGAGCATGCAGTCGGGTCATGAAGACTATTCGACGTTAGCGCCTCATTTAGCGGAACGGTTCAAGAGCCAGTACTCGGCGCTCTTCGCATCCGAGTTTGCTCCCTATGGCGCACCGACTGCGTTCGTGTTTCGAGGAAAGCGCTCCGAACAGGGAAAGCAATGGTTCGACTATGTCGTTCATTTTGGTCCCGGCGTCACGCTTAAGTTTGCCGTAAGTTTTGACGAAACGCGAAAAATCACGGGTCTATCGTTCGGGTGAGATCGCGCATTCGCGCGAACGAATCACGCACGAACCGGCGCTGCATGGCTCGGCCGAACGGATATGCGAGCCAAACCAGCGGGTGTCGCGGACGCGACACAGCTTCGATGCAGTACGAAACGTTGTTCGTCATTGGATCGAGTTCGATAACGAACCGCTCTTGGCCATCCTCGACATGTGTGGCCGTGGTTTCATACAGAATCCGAATCGGTTTGCGGTATCGACCGTTTCCAGAATTCGACATACGTTGAGCGACCATAGGCCGGCCGTGTGCGCTTCGACCCCGACGACTTGACCATCGGCGATGGCTGCGGCCGGATCGACGACCGCAACCCATTCGATGTCGAACTGGCGCCACCGAAGAAATGCTTCGCGCGCCACCGCGAGCGCAGGCGCGCCTCGACCGATTTGGACGCACGACCGGTCGTGTACGAAGCCTGGAGGCAACGTTCCGATGCGTCCTTCCCCAAGGGTCAGGAGCCGCGGACCCGTGCTGCGCGCAAGGCTCTCCTTAAAGAGGATTCGCCGCCGTTCGCTCTCGCTCGTTCGCGTCCGGCGCAACACGCGCTTCGAGCCGGCCTTATCCGAGCAGGTTTTGCAACGCCGGCGCCAGTTCCGGAAAGCGGAACTGGTAATGCAACTCGTCGACGGTACGTTGCGGAAGCACTTTTTGTCCGGTCGTTACGATTGACGAACCGTCGCCGAGCATCGCCTTGAGCATAAACTCGGGCACCGGAAGAAACGCCGGGCGCTTGAGCACCTTGGCCAACTGCTTTGTCAACTCCGCGTTGGTTACGGGGTTGGGCGCGGTCGCATTATACACCCCCTCGCCGCGCTCGATCACCGCAAGATAGATGCCGACAACGTCGGCGATGTGAATCCACGAAACCCATTGCTTTCCGGAACCCACCGGGCCGCCGGCGCCCAAGCGAAACGGCGGGAGCATCGTCGCGAGCGCTCCGCCCTCAATGCCGAGCGCCACGCCGGTGCGCAACGCGACGGCACGCATTCCGAAATCTCGCGCGCGAAACGTCTGTCGTTCCCAGCCGACGCACACCTGTGCCAGAAAGTCATCGCCGGGCGGCGAGGTCTCGGTAAACGTTGCGGTTTCGCTGGCGCCGTAGTACCCGATCGCCGATGCGGAAATATACGCCGACGGTCGTGCCACCTGCGCTCCCAGCGCGTCGAGAAACTGGCCGGGAAGGTCGACCCGGCTGTACGAGATCGCGTGCTGGGCTTCGGGCGTCCAACGTTGTGCGACCGGTTCGCCGGACAGATTGATGACGACGTCGCATCCCGACAACGTTTGCGCCGCAGCCTTCGGATCGCGCAACGAAGCGGGTACGATGTCGTCTCCGCGCGCCGCCAAAGCCACGCACAGGTGTTTGCCGACGAAACCCGTCGAGCCTAAGACGCCGATCTTCATGCCGGAACGGTAGCGGAGCCGACAAGGGCTTCGATTTCCGCGGGGGCTTTCGGTATTGCCGCGGTCAGATTTTCATAGCCGACGGGCGTTACGAGGATGTCGTCTTCGATACGAATACCGATGCCCCGAAAACGCTCGGGCGCATTGCTGTCGCGACGAACGTACAACCCCGGCTCCACGGTAGTGATCATACCCGGTTGCAAACGAAGCGGCGTGTCGTCGGATTCGCGATACGGTCCGGCATCGTGCACGTCTAAGCCCATCCAATGCCCGGTGCCGTGCATGTAGTATTCGCGATATGCGTCGGACGCGATATTTTCGTCGACCGAACCGTTCAACAAACCGACGTCGATCAAACCTTCCACGATCGTGCGAACCGCCGTGTCGTGAAACTCGTTGCGCGGAACGCCCGGACGAACCCGATCGATGGCGGCTTCTTGGGCAGCCAACACGATGTCGTACAGCGCGCGCTGTTCGGGCGTGAAGCGTCCGTCGACCGGCCACGTCCGCGTAACGTCGGTGGCGTAACAGTTGAGTTCGCAGCCGGAATCGACCAGCAGCAGTTGGCCGGCTTCGAGCCGGTCGCGATTGTCGACGTAGTGAAGCACGGTCGCATTGTCGCCGGTGGCGACGATCGATTCATATGCGATGCTCTCCGCACCGAGCCGGCGGTATTCGCTTTCGATGGCCGCCTGAACGGTGTACTCGTACGCTCCGGCTCGCGTGGCGCGCATGCCGGCCACGTGTCCGGCATGTGTGATCGCGCAAGCGCGGCGTAACACGTCGATTTCGTCGGGAGTTTTACGCAGGCGCATGAGATGCAGCGTGGCGGACGGTTCGGCGACGACGTACGGTGACCGGCCGCCGCGCCGCGTTTTTTCGCGAGCGGTTTCGAGCGCGTTGCGTACGATCCGATCGACCGGCCCGTGGGTACCGAACGCATAATGCATCGTCGTGGCCCCGATCAGCAAATCGGGCAAACGTTGCTCCAACTCGTCGATCGGGTAGGCCTCGTCGACCAGCAGCGTTTCGCGGGCGCGCTCGACGCCTAAGCGTCCGCCGGTCCATACTTCCTGGTCGCGGTCGCGCCGCTGCATGAAGAGAATGCTGCGCGCTTGGTCGTGCTCCGGCGCCAACACCAACACGGCGTCGGGCTCGTTGAAGCCGGTCAAGTAAAAGAAATCCGAATCTTGCCGGAACGCGTAGCTCGAATCGGCGTTTCGCAACACGGTTCGTGCGGAGGGGACGATGGCCACCCCGCCCGTGAGTGTGGCGAGCGCATCGTTACGGCGTGAAGCATAGGGCTGCATCATGCTCCCTCCTAGATCAGGCCCAGGAGCACCTGCGCCTCGGAATCGAGTCTTTGCGCGTACACCTTCGGGTGCGTCAAATAGAAAAGCGCCATGATTCGCATGGTGAAGCGATGCGGTGCCGGCCGTACGAGCCGATCGATCCCGCGGCGAGCGAGCGCACCCAGTACTGCGACGCGCCGGTCGCGTTCTTCGGGCGGACGCAGCGAGGCGAAATTCAAGTCGTCGCCGGCGCGATCTTCGGCCTGGTCGATATACGAATCGAGAAACACGTGCAAGGCTGCGATGGCTGGAAAATATGCGTCGTACGTTGCGTCGAGCGCGTTGGGGCCGTCTGCAAGCAACTCGAACAACGGTGCGTAGACTTGCAACTGCGATCCGGCAGCGCAGGCGAATTCGTCCCAGGTGAGCGCCTCGAAGCGTGCGTCGAAGCGCAGATCGAACCAAGCTTTACAAGCTGCTTCGCGCTCGCCCGGCGGAAGATGCGCGAAGGTCTGCATTTCGCCGTACAAGAGCGCGGCTTCACGAAAATTCGGTAACAGCCGCTCGTATCCGTCGATGGCGGCGAGTCGAGTCCGAACGCAATCTACGAGCCAGCGCAGATATCCGGAATCGTCGCCGCTCGGCCCGGCCGCGTAGTACTCGCCCGGCGAAGCGGACGGATCGAGGGCGTCGGCAATGGCCCCGTGCAGCACGGGGTACGCCGCCGCCGGTACGTTCGGATGGCGGTCGCACAAGTTGTCGAGATAATCGTAGATCGATTCGAGCGGCACGACGATGTCGACGTAACGCGCCGCTTGCGCAGGGGGTAAGAACGCTGCGAGCACGCCGGCGCCCGCCGCGTGATATGATTTCGCTCGAATGCTGTCGAGCGCTTGGCGGCGCAGGTGTACGTCGCCGATCGTCTCGGCCCGGGCGCGGATCGTGCGCAGTTCGCGCGACGCGCGCGGAACGACCGCCAGCAAGAACTTGGATATCGCGGCCACGTCGGGAACGCCGCCGGCGAGAAGATACGCGAGGCGGCGCGAGCTGCCGAGCACGTGTCGCACCGCCCACGCGATTTCGCTACGCAACGGGGATCAAATTCCGCCGACGAAGCGTCCGGGATTCAGAACGTTGTTTGGGTCGAAGCGGCGTTTGAGAGCGCGCATGGTTGCGATTGCGGCCGGCTCGCGGCCCCATAGCTGCAACGTGTCGCGGCCGGGGTGTTCGCAAGCGATGACGATCGCGTTCGGAAGTTCCCGGTGCAACGCGTCGTCGAAGTCTTTCATACACGCTGCGAGCCGCCGCACGTCGAGCTCGCTCACGCGCAGGATCGTGTCGCCGTTCATGAGGTCGACGATCCGCTCGTGGCGCAGATCGAAACGACGCGCGCATTCGGCGGCCGCTTCTGCGGCCGCGATCGCCTCGCTTGGCAACGAGCCGATACGATACGAGATCGAACGTTGTCCGAGGGCGGACACATAGGCATTGACGATGCGTTCCAGCGCCGCCGGCGCGCGGTTGTCGAGCACGTGGGTCGCGGGAACGCCACCCCGGCCGAGCGCCGAGCGCAACTCGAGGCCGGCGCGATCGACGAGCGCAGTGCTGCCTTCGAGAAAAATTGCGAGTCGTCCGTCGTCGCCCGCGGGCCGATCGTCGGCGGCCGAAAAGCCGTCGAACCAAAACGCGGCCGCCGGGACGACGCGCAGATCGCGCAACTGTGCGATGGTGCGTTCGAGCGATCCGTCCGGAAGCGCGGCGAAGAACGCACGCGTGCGCTCGGGCACCGCCAACGTTTTAAGGTTGGCACGCACCAGCACGGATAGCGTTCCGAACGAACCGACGTACAAGCGGCTCAGATCGTATCCGGCGACGTTCTTAACGACCATGCCGCCGGCGCGGGCGACGGTTCCGTCGGCGAGCACGACGTGCGATCCGATCACCCAATCGCGAGGCGGTCCGTACACGTGCCGTCGCGGTCCGCGCCAACCGGCAGCCAACGCTCCGCCGACCGTTGCTTTCGTGGCGAGCGGCGCATCGAACGGCAGCATCTGACGGCGTTCGGCGAGCGAGGTGGCAAGTTCCGACAGTCGCGTGCCGGCAAGAACCGCGACGGTTAAATCGTCGGGCTCGAAGTCGATGACGCCGGCGATCGTGGTGGTGAGGATTTCGAGGTCGACCGGTGGACGCGCGCCCATGCCAGCGAGCGTGTTGCCGCCGGTGATGCGAACCGCGCGGCCGTCGCGATCTGCGCCGCCAAGAAGCGTGCTGAGCTCGGCTTCATCGACCGGCGCCGCACGTTCGCTGTCGTTCACTGCGGTGGAGGGACCATTTCGGCGCAGCGCGTTCCCGCTGGAAAAATCTTCTCCGGATTGAGCGAACGGTGCGGATCGAAGACGTCGCGCACGCGACCCATCGTCGCCAAATCCTCGGTGCTGTAGACGCGCGTCATCGCGTCGCGTTTTTCGTAGCCGATGCCGTGTTCGCCGCTGATGGTGCCGCCCAAATCGATCGCAGCCTGTAAGATCGCGTTGCCGCCTTCTACCACGGCCGCGACTTGGCGCCGGTCGCGCCGGTCGTACATCATGAGCGGATGCAGATTACCGTCGCCGGCATGAAAGACGTTGCCGATGGTGAGATCGTATTCACGCGCGGTTTGCTCCACGACGCGGAGTGCTGCGGGCAGTTTACTTCTTGGAACGCACACGTCTTGGGTGTAGTAATTGGGTGCGATGCGTCCGGTCGCACCGGCCGCACCCTTGCGTCCGGCCCATAGTGCATCGCGTTCGGCCTGCGTTCGAGCGCTGCGCCACGATACCGCGCCGTGCTGTTTCGCGATCGCGGCGATCGCGCGTTCGCAGGCCGCGATGTCGTCGGCATAGCCGGCTTGTTCGATCAACAACACCGCTGCCGCGTCGGTCGGATAGCCGGCCTTGAACGCGGCTTCGACGGCGCCTGCGATCACGCGGTCCATCATCTCCAGCGCGGTCGGTACGATGCCGGCGGCAATGATCGAAGAGACCGCCTCCGACGCCGATTCGATGTCGCCGAAGGCTGCGACCCACACCCCGACCGCCTCGGGTAACCGCTGTAGACGCACCCACGCCGAGGTGACGATGCCGAGCGTACCTTCGCTCCCGGTGAGCACTGCCGTCAGGTCGTAGCCGTAGTCGTCGACCGAGGTGGTCGTCACTTCGCCTTCGGCGTCGACGATTTCCAAACCGAGCACGTGATTGACGGTGGTGCCATACGAAAGACAATGCGGGCCGCCGGCATTGGTGGCGATGTTGCCGCCGATCGTCGACGTTTTTTGCGACGCGGGATCGGGCGCATAGAACAATCCGTCCGAACGCACCGCGCGAGACAGATCGAGGTTGATCAATCCCGGTCCAACGCGCGCGCGGCGGTTTCGTACGTCGACCTCGAGCACGCCGTTCATGCGCGACGTTCCGATGACGACGCCACCGGCGACCGGAACCGCGCCGCCGCACAATCCCGTTCCCGCGCCGCGTGCGACGATCGGTTGTCCGCAATCGCGCGCGATTTTGACGACGGCCGATACTTCGCGCGTCGAGGCCGGAAGCACGACCGCTGCGGGCGTGCCGCCGCCGGTATAGGCGTCGAACGAATACACAGCGAGATCTTCCGGTTCGGTTTTGACGGCGCCAGCACCGAGCGCTTCGACGAGCCGGCGATGCAGCCCGTCGTGCGCGCTATCAGGCATACAACAGATACTTCGAACGCAACGCTTGAAAGTTGGTCGTCCGAGAATTCCATTGCGCTAGGATTGCGTCGGTCGAAAGACCGTGCAGCAATCCGAGCCGCAACGCGTCGGTTCCCCAGTCGCGGTCGAGCGCGGCCGGATCCTTCACGACGATCGCGTGCGGTGCGATTTTCCGAATCGTTACCAGGAGCGAAACCGACGTCTTAACCGGCAGAAAGGCCGCCGGCTCGACGACCGACAAGCGCACGCCGCTCAGCGAGCGGCCCTTCCAGAACCCGGCGGTTGGCGACCACCGCGTCGCCTCGAACCAGACGCCCGGCAGTCGATGCGCGTTCATCGCATCGGCGAGCGCGTTGCCGTCGAGCCCGAGCGTGCCCGCGAGAAAAAATGGAGTGTCCGTGCCGACGCCGTTGTTGATGCCGGCGTTGTCGATCAAGCCGGTGCATAACAGTACGAACGTCGTCTGCCACTGTGGTACGTTCGGCGACGTGCGAACCCAGCGCACTCCGGTGTCGGGCCACAGCATCGAACGCTGCCACCCGCGCATCGGAACCACATGCAGTTGCGCGCCAATGCCGAAGCGATCGTTGAACAGGCGCGCTAGTTCGCCGACCGTCATTCCGTGGCGCATGGCGATCGGGTAGAGCCCGATGAAGGACGAAAACGCCGGCTGTAATACCGGCCCTTCGACCGCCACACCGCCAACCGGATTGGGCCGGTCGAGCACCCAAAACGCGATGCCGCGCGCGCGAGCCGTCTGCATGGCGTACGCCATGGTCGAGATATACGTATACGCCCGCGAGCCGACGTCTTGAATGTCGAACAGGAGCGTGCGGATCCCGGAGAGTTCGGCGGCATCGGCATGCCGGGTTGCGCCGTACAAACTGTATACCGGCAAACCGGTTTGGGAGTCGACGTACGACGAAACGGTCGCACCGGCCGGCCGGTCCCCGCGCAAGCCGTGTTCGGGCGCAAAAATCGCGCGCACGTCGAGTTGCGTGCGACGGCGCACCGCGTCGACGATGGATTCACCCTGTGATGTGACGCCGCTTTGATTGGTGATGATGCCCACGCCACCTGCGAGTTCGCGCCACGCTCCGTCGAGAAAAACGTCGTCGCCTAAAGTGAATGGCACCGATTGCGCTCGGAGTGCACGCGGCACGGTGGCCAGCATTGCGCCGGTCGCGGTTTGGGTGATGAAACGCCTGCGGTTCACGCTACACGAACTGCGGTTCGGCCGCGCGATCGATCAGGCCGGCGTCGTGCGCGCGCTCGAATAGTGCGTGCACCGCTTCGATGCCGAGTTTGCCGATGTCGTCGCTGAACTCGTTGACGTACAGATCGATATGCGAGCGCATCACCGTTTCATCCATTTCGGTGGCGTGCTCGCGCACGTACGGCATGATCGCGGCTTCATTGGCGCGCGCATATGCCAAACTTTCTCGCACGGCGGCCGAAAGCGTTTCGGGGGCGGCGACGTCGTCGCGAACGGCGATCGCGCCGAGCGGGATGGGCAGCGTGGTCGCGTCTTCCCACCATTCGCCGAGGTCGGTCACCGAGATCAAATTCGCGTCGCGATACGTAAAGCGTGATTCGTGAATGATGAGCCCGGCGTCGACCTCGCCGGCGACGACTGCGTCGACGATCCGGTCGAATCGCACGACCTTGGTTTTGGGGCGGCTCCGTAGCGCCAGTTGCAGCAGCAGAAACGCGGTGGTACGTTCGCCCGGAATCGCGATCGTGCAGTCTGCAAGACCCGAAAACAGTTCGGGTACGCCGCCCGGTCGAGCGACAACCAGCGGACCGCAACCGCGTCCGAGCGCCCCGCCCGATCGTAGCAGACGATATCTGCCCATGAGAAACGGTACGGCGCCGTAGCTAACCTTGACCAACTCGTAGGCACCCCGCGCCGCGCCGGCATTGAGTTCGTCGATGTCGAGCAGCTCGGCACGCACCGGCGGTGCGTCTTCGAGCAAACCGTTGGTCAACGCGGCAAAGATATAAGTATCGTTGGGACAGGGCGAATACGCGAGGGTCAACGGTGTCATGTAGCGGCGTCCTCGTCGGCGATGTGATCGAACAGTACGGTGGCGATACGCGCGAGACCGTCAAGACCGGCCTGAAAATTCCATCCCGAGCGCTCGCGGTCGCCGGCGCGATTCGAGATGCCGCGCACTTGTACGACGGGCACGGCTGCGCGAGCGCACGCACGCAGAACGGCAAAACCTTCCATCGTTTCGACCTGTGCGCCGGCGCTGCTGAGGCGTTCTGCGGTCGCTTCGGTCGACGTCACGCGACAAACCGTCACGCCGCGAAGCCTCGCGAACCCGTGCGCAGCGATTGCGGAAACCAAGGCGGCATCGGAAACGGCTCGATCGACGACCGTAGAATCCGGCGGCAGCGCCAGCGGGCGGCCATCCTCGAGCGACAATTCGAAGCGGTCGTCGACCACGATCACGCCGTCACCGATTGCAGCGGCGCCGCCCAGCGCTCCCGCGATGCCGGCATCGACGACCAGATCGTAGCGGTTGCGTGCGAGGGCAGTCGCCACGGCACACGCCGCTTCGACCGGACCAACGCCGGATACGAGCACGTCGACGTTGGCGCGCGGCGCCCACCACGACAGCTCCCGGTCCACCGCGCAGGTGAGCAACACGGAGCGAATTACGGTACCCCGATAAATTTGTGCGTTTGCA
>JBDTKL010000058.1:0-4080 GCA_039935355.1 Candidatus Tumulicola sp. | reverse complement strand
GCAACCGCTTAACTCTTCACACACGAGCGCGACGGCTTGATCGCGATCGACCACGCCTTCGAAGGCCGCGATACGAGCGCCGTGCGCGACGTACACTGCCGGCAGCGCGCGCCCAACATCGCCGAAGCGGGTTTCCCGTTCGATCACTTCACGCGTGCGATGTTCTGCTTCGCCGGCCGGTATGATGTCGATCTCCGCGCCCGGCAACGCCAAACGGACCACGCCACGGTCGTCGGCAATGCGAAAGCGCCCTCGATGCTTGTACGCGGTCAGCATGTTCGTTAGCTCTATTGGCTCGAGCTCACTTGCGTCGCACGACAAGGAACGCGCGGCAGCGGCAAGCGCGGCATATTTATCTGGAGCGGCCGATGCGCCTGAATCCGAAAGCGAGGTCGCGCCGGAAGCCGTCGCACGCACCCGGCTCCGTTGCGCATCGATCTCGACCACCACTTCAACGCGATCGGGATTTGCACCGGACGCGACGACGCGGTCGATCGCCTCGCGCCGCAGGCTCGCGATGTCTTCCGGCGTGGGAGCAGTAATCGTGCGTTCGACCACATCACGTACCAGCGCCAGCGCTGCACCGATCGGTGCGATAACCTCCGCATCGCGCGCGATCCGAAACGTCAGCCCAATCGTTTCCGCGAGGAATGGCACGATCGCACCCGCGCCGCCACCTCCGCCGACGAGCGAAAGTTGAGAACCATCCAAGCGATAGTCGGCGGCCAATGCATCGATGGTTGGGCGTAATTTCTTCACCGCCAACGTCAGCACACGTCGCGCAAGCTCTTCGGGTGTGCCGTCGATATGATGTGCCAAGACAGCAAAACCGGCGAGCGCCGCGGTGACATCGCCGCGAGCGAACGCACCGTCGGGAATCGTCCCGAGCAGATTCGCCGCACACGTGGTCGTGAGCGCGATTTTCGTTCCGTCGGGAGCGATCAGCACCGCATAATCGCTCGGATCTCGCCGGGACGGCGCGATATACTCCAGCCGCGACTCCGCGACGATGCGCGCATCGCTAAAGCACGCATACGAACAACCCGCGATGTGCGCGCTGCGCGGACCGACATCGGTAATCGCGCCGCCGCTCGCGCGGAGCATGCTTCCGCCGCCGATTCCCACCGTTCGCACGTCGAGCGTATGCAACGTCGTGCGGTGTCCGCCGATCCTGGCCGGGTGCATCTGCGGGCGTCCGGCGCTAATCGCCGAGCAATCCGAACTCGTGCCGCCAACCTCCACGAAGATGCCGTCGGTGAGGTTCTCGTATAATAGTGCGCCGGCCACCCCGGCTGCCGGGCCGGATAATAACGTCAGAATCGGACGCCGCTCGATCTCGCGCACGTCCATCACGCCGCCGTCGCTTCGTACCACCATCAATGGTGCGGGAATCGTCGCGCGTTCTACCGCTGCCGCCGTTACGCGCGACGTACGAATCATGCGCGGCAGCATCGCCGCGTTTAGCGCTGCCGTACGCGTGCGGGCGCGCAATCCATACGTCGCGCTGACGTCGTGGCCGGTCGTCGCGTCGACTCCTCGCGAACGCGCGTATTCGGCAACCTCGGCCTCCGCGTCCGGACGATCCACGCCGAATGCCTCGCTGGCGGCAATCGCCTGCGCGCCTTCACCGATCAATCGATCGACGGCCGCAGTCATCGCGGCACGATCGCCGTCGCGCACGAATGCGTAGCGAGGCTCGAGTTTCGAATCGTCCGTCAACGCCACGCTACCGAAATGCATCTGGCTCCGAGCCAGCCAGTTACCCCCACGCACGACGCCGACCACACCGACCTCGGCCAGATCGCCCTCGAGCAACGCGTTCGTTGCCTGCGTCGTCGAATGCGCGATAAACGCGACATCGGCCGCCACAATATTCGACTCGCGCAACAATCGCTCGATCCCGCTCACGATGCCGGCAGCGACGCCGTCCTCCGCATCGTGGCTCGTCGGCACCTTGACTTGGGCGACGACTGCGCGGGTCGTAGCGTCGATCGCGACGACGTCGGTGAACGTTCCCCCGACGTCGATGCCCAATCGGTAACGGGCGCTCAGAGAAAGTCTGCCGTCAGCGCGTTCGTCACGAGCGCAACTTCGATTAACCCGTCTCCTTGATATTTCGCAAACAGCGCCTGTAAGTCGCTACGGAAATCCTCGGCCTCTTGCCCCTGATTCGGCGCGTACGACGACGACGCCGCGCGGCCGAGAAAGCCGGCCTCGTCGAGCCGCTGGCGCGAATACGCATGCGTTCGCTTCACTCGGGCACCCGGAAACCGTTCGAACACGCCCAGCGCGTTAAACCGCAGCGTTTCGGTGTCGTCCGTCGCGTAGGCCCGCATGATGTCCCCGTAGGCCTTCGTAAATGCATCGCGTTCGTCGCGCTCGTATTGGAGCATCGCAGCGCGGCCGCGAGCGATGCGGTGAAACTCAGCCATCGCGGCATCGTTGGCGAACCAATGGAAGGCCTGACAAGCGACTGCGATATCGACGCTGTCGCCGAACAGCCCCGTATGCTCGGCCGTGCCGTCTTGCCAACGCACGCGTTCGTGAGGCGCTGCAGCTTCGCGCATTTTCACGTTCGGCTCGACCGCGATCACCGACGCGCCCCGAGCGGCGAACAGTCGCGATGAAATACCGGTGCCCGCGCCGATATCGGCAACTGTGAGCGTGCGCGGATCGCCCAGGCCGGCGAAAATTGCATCGACGGCTTCGTCAGGATAGCCAGGACGATTCGACGCGTACGCCGTTGCGCGATCGCTGAAACGTTCGGTCGAGTGAAAATCCGTCATGACGCTACCGCGCTTTCGCGCGCGAGCTCGTCGTAGAAGATCGCCGCCGTGCGTATTCCGCCGTAGAATTGGGCGAGATCGAACTTCTCGTTCGGCGCATGGATCGAATCGTCGGGCAAACCGACGCCGATCAACACTTGCGGTATGCCGAGCACTTGATCGAAGATCGCAGCGGGGCCGATCGATCCGCCGTTACCAACGAATACCGGCGCTTTGCCGAACGCGTATTCCATCGCGCGCGCCGCTGCGGCGACCGCCGCGTGATCGCGCGACGCGACGATCGGACGCACCGTACCTTCGTCGGTGACGCTCACCCGCACGCCTTCGGGCGCATTGGCTTCAATAAACGAGCGCACCAACTGGCGAACGCGTTTTGGATCCTGCGCGCCGACCAGGCGCGCAGAAATTTTCGCCTTGGCCCAACTCGGGACGATCGTCTTGCTGCCGGGGCCATTGTAACCGCCCCAGATGCCGTTGCACTCCATGGTCGGCCGGAACCACAGCCGCGCCAACGGCGACTGATCCGCCTCGCCCCACAGCTGCGGCACACCCATTCCTTGCGCTTCGCGCGCTTCGTCGTACGGCAGCGCGCGCAACTCCGACAGCGTCGTCTCGTCGAGTTCCGGCACGCCGTCGTAAAAGCCCGGAACTCGGACGCGGCCATCGTCGTCTTTGAGCGCGGCAATGATGTGAGCTAACGCCTCGATCGGATTGCGCACCACGCCGCCGAAATACCCTGAATGTAAGTCGACCGACGGACCGTCGACCGTGATTTCCCAATGCACCAGGCCGCGTAGCGACGTCGTCAGCGACGGAATATCTTTGGCGAACATACCGGTATCCGAAATGACGGCAACGTCGGCGGCAAACTTGTCCCGATACCGTTCGACCGCCGCTTCAAAGCTGGGCGAACCGATCTCTTCTTCGCCTTCGAAACACACCTTGACGTTGATCGGCAGGCGCCCGCGCGTTTTCATATGCGCTTCGAGCGCCGCCAGATGCATCAGCGCTTGGCCCTTATCGTCGACCGCGCCGCGACCGTACACTTTTCCATCCCGGATCGTGGCTTCGAATGGCGGCGAGTTCCACAGTTCGATCGGATCTTCGGGTTGGACGTCGTAGTGGCCGTAGATGAGTAACGTTGGCGCGCCGGGTGCGCCGCTCCACTCACCGAAGGCGATCGGATTGCCGGCGGTCTCGAGCAGTTCGGCCGTTAAGCCAACCTCGCGCATGCGATCGACGAACGCATGGCCGCAACGTCGAACCTCATCGCGGCGGCCCGGATCGGCCGAGA
>JBDTKL010000057.1:0-2829 GCA_039935355.1 Candidatus Tumulicola sp. | reverse complement strand
AATTAATGTGCATCGAGGCGCCGTCGTACACGAGCGTGTCGCTGCCTTTGAGCAGCGCCGCGATACCGGTCCGCAACACGAACTCGCGCAACCGCTCCACGCGCTCGCCCGGCTTGATCGTTCCCTTCCCCGAAAGGCGAGCGAATTCGCCGGCATGCGGCGTAACGACAGCATTCTTGCCGCGCAATATGTCGAGGTGTTTGGACAAGTGAAAGAGAGCGCTGGCATCGACCACAACGGGCAATTCGTTTCGCGCCAGAAATCCGGTAACGATCGCTCCGGTGCGATCGTCGAGGCCAAGCCCCGGTCCAATCGCGACCGCCGAGTTGTGGCTCGAAATGTCGATCAGTTCGTCGATGACTTCCTCCGGCGAAGCGTCGTTCGAGATTTCCACAACGACTTGTTCGACGAGGTGCGCCCGAAGCGTCGGCGCAACGGCTGCCGGCGTCGCGACCGTCACGTAACCCGCACCGGCGCGTGCCGCACCGCGCGCGCAGAGAACGGCCGCTCCGGGAAACTGTCCCGAGCCGGCGATAATGAGCGGCGCTCCGGACGTTCGTTTGTCGCCATTTGCCGGACGCACCGGCAGCATGCGCACGAACGCATCGTCGTCGAGCGCCGCGAACGTTTGTGGTTGTGCGGCCAGGAGCGCGGGATCGATACCGATCGATGCCAGCCAGCATTCGCCAACGTATTCGCGTGCCGGTTCGAAGAAGAGGCCCGGCTTCGCGGCACCAATCGTCACGGTCACGGTCGCGCGCACCGCGTCGTCGCTAACGGCTCCGGTGAGAGCGTCGATGCCGCTCGGGATGTCGATCGCCAGCACGGTACGCTGTCGGGCGTCGAGCGCGCGGCAGATCGCCGCGTAGGGCTGAGCGATCGGCAGCCGAGCTCCCGTTCCGAAAAGCCCGTCGACTGCGAGCGAAGCCCGTAGCGCGTCGGCCAGTCCGTCGTCGTTCGATGGAAGCGGCCGCACGTCGACTCCGGCCGCACGCGCCCGCCACATCGCTTCGCGTCGCGCAGCGGACCCGCTCTCCGCGTCGGCGACATAGACGACCCGTTCGTGTTGCGGTTCGAGCAGCGCGAGTGCGGCGAATGCGTCGCCGCCGTTGTTGCCCGGCCCGGCGAAGGCAGCGACCCGGCCGCCGGGTCGTAACATCGAGCGCAAGCGCTCGGCGATTCGCGTTCCCGCCGCCGTCATCAACGCGTCCTCGCCTGCGACTGCGACGGCCTGCGCGTCGACTGCGCGCATCTGCTCGGGGGTGAGGACGACGATCATCGCTCTAAGATAACGACAGCGGATGCCGTCGTGGCCGAATGCGTGATCGTCAGGTGAACGTTCGTAACGCCGCGCCGTTCGGGAAGAGCGATGGCCCTATCGAAGAACTCGATCGTCGGAGCGCCGCTCGGCTTATGGCCGACGCCGATCCAGCGCCAGGGAATGGCATGCCCGAACGCTTTGCGCGTTGCTTCTTTGGCGGCGTAGAAGCCAGCCAACCGTTCGGGCCAGTGGCGCTTACGCATCGCGTAGCGCATTTCTTCATCGGTGTAGATCTTGCGCGCGAACCATTCGAGCTCGCGCGGACCGAACCGGTAGCGCTCGACTTCCGCGAGATCGATGCCAATACCCAAAATCATGCATAGCACGACTTCTTACCAACGGATTTTTTGCCTTGTCGCCGCCGCGGCTCGCCGGGGTTTATGTGGAGGGCGTCGAAAATCGTCCGCGTCGCCATGAACTCGCGGATACGCATCGTTCCGATCAACGCTATCGACCCCCGATTTCTGGATCGGCTTGCTTTGTGTCTCGAAGAACGGTTTCTGTCGACCGCGCGTGTCGAGCGCGCACTGGTGGTTCCCCGCAGCGCGCTGAACGTCACGCGCCAACAATTGTTCGCGACGACGCTGACGACTAAGGTAAAGCGTGCGCATCCCGACGGCGACGGCGTGCTGCTCGCAATCACCGACTTCGACCTTTATAAGACGTCGCATAGGTTCATTTTTGGCGATGCAGACGACACCCAAGGTTTTGCCGCCGTTTCGTTGCATCGGCTCCGCTCGGATTTTTACGGCGAAGAAGCCGATACGAATCTGCTGTTTCAGCGCGCGCTCAAGGAGTCGGTGCACGAGCTCGGACATGCGTTCGGCCTCAAGCATTGTTACAACATGCGCTGTGCGATGTACTATTCCAACTCGATCTTCGAAACGGACAACAAAATGTCGCACTTTTGCGAAGCGTGCGACCGCCGTATCAACCGCGCGCGAAACGAACGGCAGTAGCGCTAGCGGAGCACGCGCGCGTCGGCTAACGAAACGGTACGCACGACGCCGTTATGCTCGAGGTTGAGTCCGCCGTCCACTGAAAGTCCGATCGCGTTCGCCTCAAACGTATCCGTCGAGCCATCCTCGAGCACGACGTAGCGGCTCCCGCGAATTCCGGCAGCGCGTTCCCATCGTTCGGCGATCCGTTGCGGCCAGTCCAGTAGTCCGAGCGATGCGTCGTACGCACGCAATAGCGCGCCAAGCAAGGCGCTACGATCGACCGAAGCGGCGTCGTCGCAAAACGCCGGGGGCGGATCGACCGGCAAGGTGGAGACGGGCCGGTGAACGTTGACGCCGGCTCCGCAAGCGATCCAGGCCTCCCCTCCGGTAACGCGCGACACGCATAGGATTCCAGCGACCTTTCGGCCGTTGAGTAACAAGTCGTTCGGCCACCGCAGCGCCGCCCCGACGCCGACGCTCGCCAGCGCCTCGCGCAGCGCCAGACCCACCCAAAACGGCGCAGCCCACAGGCTCGGCGCTGCAATCGGTCGCGGAAGAATCGTCGTA
>JBDTKL010000056.1:0-14776 GCA_039935355.1 Candidatus Tumulicola sp. | reverse complement strand
TCTCCGATCACGACACGCTGGGTGCATACAGTCAGTTCGAGGCCGGATCGGGCACGCGGTACATCACCGGCATCGAGATCAACACGACGTGGCGCCACAACGAAGTCCACGTTTTGGGCTATAACGTGCCGTTGGGCGAGTCGCCGATTAACGAGCTGCTGGAATACAATCAAGAACAGCGGCGCCAACGCGCGCATAAAATGGTGCACCAATTGCGTGCCGCCGGCTACGGTTTGACGATCGAGGACGTGTTGCGCGAAGCGGGCGACGCCGATTCCGTCGGGCGGCCCCACGTCGCCAAGGCGCTGGTGCGCACCGAGATGACCGAGAGCGTTTCGACCGCCTTTCGCGACCTGCTTGGAGACGGCAAGCCCGGCTACGTGCCGCAGCTCTACACAACCCCCCAAAAGGCGATCGACTCGATCCTAGCGGCCGGTGGGATTCCCGTGCTCGCGCATCCCGGCCGCTTGCGCGATCGCGAACTCATCGACGAACTCGCACCGAATGGGCTGCGGGGTATCGAAGTGTTTTATCCGCTGCACGAGCCGGCGGACGTCGCCGAGTTTCGTGAGAAGGCGCGTCACTACGGTTTAGTTATGACGGCGGGCATGGATTTTCACGACATTCGTTACCACACCAAGGGTGTCGGGATGGATGTCGACCCTGCCGACGTGGCCGACTTCCTCGAACTTGTGGAAGTGTACGCCTAAGCGCGCGCGAGCGCCGAGTTCACCTGATCGCGTACGGCGTTGGCACGGCCGGCCGCATCGCGTTCGATCGTTTCGAGCGCCTGCGCTTGCCGTTCGATGGCAGCTTCGTCACGCATGTAGCGGTGGTTGACGCGAACGTTATAGGCGCACGCGGCGACTGCCGCCGCTCCAAATTCCGCGGCACAGCCGACGTCGCTCGCTAACCCGGTATTGCCGGCGGCGGCGATCCCTTGCGCCAACTCGATCACGTCGCCCGCGAGCGCGGCGCAATGCAGCGGTGCATCCGCTGCTTCGGTGAGGGCGAGTTGCAACGCCGCGGTACGAGCCGCGCGTTCGGCATCTGTATTTTTCGGCATCGCCTGCGCGTCGACGACCGAGCGAAAGGCCCGCTCGTCACGAGCCCGGGCTTCGTCGAGGCCGCGCCGCAACACGTCGGCCCGCCGCACGAGTTCCCCGGCTTCCGGTGCGAACGCAATAAACTTCGCCGCGCGGGACGTGAGGCGCCCGACCATTGCGACCAGGGCGGCTCCGAGCGCTGCGACAATTGCGGCCGCACTGCCGCCACCGGGTATCGGCGCGTCCGAAGCCAGCCGTTCGAGATAGGCGTCGATCGTGTCCACGCGATCAACGTTGGCGCAGGCGAGCGCGCCGCCCTGGAACGTACCGGCGGAGGTCACCGCGGCAGCGCCGAAGGCAGTCGGCATACCGGACCAACGCAAGGAAGGAACAGAATTCGTGCCAGTTTTGGATAGGACCGCCGGCGACGTTAAGGACATGGGATTAGCCGAGGCGGGCCGTTCGCGGATCGCATGGGCGGCGGCATACATGCCCGTGCTCGCGCAGATTCGCGAGCGCTTCGAACGGGAGAAGCCGCTAGCCGGCCTTCGCATCGGGGCGTGTCTGCACGTGACGACCGAAACCGCCAATCTGATGCTGGCCCTGCAGGCCGGCGGCGCCGAGATCTCGCTGTGCGCCAGCAATCCGTTGTCGACCCAAGACGACGTCGCCGCAGCGCTGTGCGAGTACGGCATTCCGACCTACGCAATCAAAGGTGAAGATCACCCCACGTATTACGGCCATATCGAATCGGTCGTCGCGACGCATCCGCAGATGTCGATGGACGATGGCTGCGACTTGGTGACGACCATCTTTACCAAACACCCCGAACTACTTGACGGCATGATCGGCGGATGTGAAGAGACGACCACCGGCGTCATTCGTCTCAAGGCGATGCAGAAGGACGGCGTGCTGCCGTATCCCGTCGTTGCGGTCAATAACGCGCAAACGAAGTATATGTTCGATAACCGCTACGGAACCGGACAGTCGACGCTCGACGGCATCATCCGTGCGACCAACGTATTGCTTGCGGGCCGAACCCTGGTCGTTGTCGGATACGGCTGGTGCGGACGCGGCATCGCGTCGCGTGCGGCCGGTCTGGGCGCGCACGTCGTCGTCACCGAAGACGATCCGCGTAAAGCGATCGAAGCGCAGATGGACGGGTTCCGCGTGATGCCGATCGCCGAAGCGGCGAAGATCGGCGATGTTTTCGTGACGGTGACCGGCAACTATCACGTGATTCGCGAGGAGCATTTCGCACTGATGCGGGATGGCGCAATCGTCGCCAACTCAGGGCACTTTAACGACGAGTTGGATCTCGATGGTATCAAGCGATTGAGCCGCGGCGTCACGACGCCTCGCACGTTCGTCGAGCAGTTCGAGATGCACGATGGCCGTAAGGTCTGCATTTTGGCCGAAGGCCGGTTGATCAACCTCGCTGCCGGCGAGGGTCACCCGGCGGCAGTGATGGATATGTCGTTTGCCAATCAAGCCATGGCGGCGGCGTATCTCGCCAAGAATTATACGAATCTCGAAAAGCAAGTGTACGACGTGCCGCTCGAGATCGACGAGGAAGTCGCGGCGCTCAAACTCGCATCGATGGGAATCGATATCGACGTGCTGACGCCCGAACAGGAGAAGTACATGGCGTCTTGGTCGGAGGGAACCTAAGTGGCGTACCGGCGATTTTTTAGCAGCGAATCGGTGACCGAAGGTCATCCGGATAAGCTCGCCGACCAAATTTCCGACGCCGTGCTCGATGCGCTGATCGAAAAAGACCCACTCTCGCGCGTGGCGGTCGAAACGTTTGCGATCACCGGCCAGATTCATTTGGCCGGCGAAGTCACGACCAAGACGTACATCGATCTGCCCAAACTGGTGCGCGAAACGATTCGAGAGGTCGGCTACACCCGATCGTCGGTCGGCTTCGACGCCGACACGTGTGGCGTCAGCATCTCGATCGACGAACAATCGCCCGACATCGCCGTCGGCGTCAATAAATCGCTCGAAGCGAAAGGCGGCGACGACGATCCGTTCGATCTGATTGGTGCCGGCGATCAAGGGCTGATGTTCGGTTTCGCGTGTCGCGAAACGGCAGAGCTGATGCCGCTGCCGATCACGCTGGCGCACAATCTCACGCGTCATCTGGCGGCCGTACGCAAGAACGGCAACATTCCGTATCTTCGCCCGGATGGCAAGTCACAGGTGACGATCGAGTACGACGGACACAAACCGATCCGCGTCGACGCTGTCGTGATTTCGGCGCAGCACGACCCCGACATCGGGCTCGAAACGATTCGCCGCGAGATTACCGAGAAGGTGATCGATCACGTGATCCCCGCCTCGATGCGCGATTCGAACACGCGTGTCTACGTGAATCCGACCGGACGTTTCGTGATCGGCGGCCCGAAGGGCGACGCCGGATTAACCGGACGCAAAATCATCGCCGACACGTATGGCGGCATGGCCCGTCATGGCGGCGGCGCGTTCTCGGGCAAGGATCCGACCAAGGTGGATCGCTCGAGCGCATACGCGGCGCGCTGGGTTGCTAAGAACGTTGTCGCGGCCGGCTTAGCGGATCGATGCGAACTTCAAGTTGCCTACGCGATCGGTGTCGCGCATCCGATGAACGTGTTCATCGAAACCTTCGGAACTGCAAAGATCGACGAAGCCGTGATTGCCAAAGCGGTCACCGACGTTTTCGACTTGCGTCCGGCGGCCATCATCCAAGCGTTAGATCTCCGCCGCCCGATCTACAAGCAGACCGCGTCGTACGGACACTTCGGACGACCGGATTTAGACCTGCCGTGGGAACGGCTCGATCGCGTGGAGGCGCTGCGCAATGCCACAGGTTTTACCGGTGAAGCGCTGCGGGTACCGAACTTTGCGCAATAAGATAGCATTCGCTCTGGCGTTTTTGGCCGTCGCTGCGACGGCCGTCGCGGCAGCGCCCGCATCGGCTGCGGCGACCTTCACCGCTGGTTCGACGATTACCGCAGGAACGAAACTGCAATGCGTGCTCGGCGGTGCCGTCAACTCGGCCAACCTACACGTCGGCGATACGTTTAAGTTGCTGATCGACGATTCGTCCCAGCCGGGGTTGACCGGCGCAGCAATTCACGGGCGCATCACCGATGTCGCCGCGCCGGCGGGACTCACGCGCGCACGCATCGGCTTCATTCTCGATTACCTGACGTTTCGGAGTGGAACGCGCGCCGCGATCCACGCGATTATCCTCAATAAGAACGTCGTGCAATCGAATACGGCAGCCGTGCACAAGGAACAGATGAAGTTTTCGTTGCCGCCGATGCCGACCAGCAAGGTCACGCCGGGGCCTGTAGTATGGCAGATGAACTTCCGCAGAGATGCCGCCCCATCGGTGACGCCGCCTCCGGCGGGCAATACGAGCGGCTACCTGTACGCGCAGAAATCTAATGAAACTATCGTTATTCCTCCGGGCGCGGCGGTTACGATTCAACTGACGCACGACTTGACGGTTCGGTAAATCGAGCCGTCGGCAAGACGGAGAGAATATGACGGTTCGAAACATCGTAGCGACGGCGACGTTGGTCGCGACGTTCGCAAGCGCCGCGTTGGCTGCATCGGCGCAGCAAGCGACGCTGTACGCCGGAGCAATACTGTACGGCCAACTGAATCAGAGCTTGAGTACGGGCTCGGCGCACGTCGGCGATCCGTTCAGCCTGACCGTCGTGCCGCCGTATCCGAACGGCGACCCTGGGTTTCAGGGAGCGACCATCAGCGGCGTCGTGACCAAAGTGCAACGCGCCGGACAAGGCAGCAATCCCGAGATCGTGATCGTACCGCAGTACATTCGCATGTACGATGGAACGGTCGTAGGCATCCACGGCAGCGTCACGAGCATCGCGGCGCAGAAGAGCACGGGCGGAACGGCTGCCAAGGCCGCCGTCGGCGCGTTGGCGGGCATGCTGATCGGCAACGCCATCGGCAAGACGGTATTCCACAGCAACGCGGGTGGCGCGATCGGTCTGATCGGCGGGGCGATGATCGGCGCCAACAACAAGACCAACTTCGACGTTCCGCAAGGTGCGGGCGCGACGGTACAGCTCGATCAAACGGTAACGCTCCGCCGGCAATCGACGCACCAGTAGCGGACCGCCCGGCCGGTCCCGCTCCGTCTGGCGGGGATTTGCACCGCCCGCGTACAATCCGCCAGGTCGAGAACGGTCCCGGTTAGCTCAGTTGGTAGAGCAGCTGACTGTTAATCAGCGGGTCGCTGGTTCGAGTCCAGCACCGGGAGCCAATCACAGAGGCCGGAAACGCCGTTAAATTAGAGTTTTACGGCGGTCCCCTCAAGGCTCAAAGCCGTGGTATCACGCCCGGTGGCATAACCACGAATGAGGCTGAGCCAACATGCCGGTGAAAACTGATACGCCTTGGATGATCAATTCAGGCCGCCCGCCCTCACCGACGTTCGGGAACCGAAGCGATTAAGCAATCGGTCCATACCCCTCCGGTTCTCTCGTTGCACCTTCTCACTGCGCCGTCCGCTTCGGCGATCTTCTCAGCGCCTGCGTTTTCTTGGCGAGCACGTCGAGTAACTGCGTGAATGAATCGTTGAATGCCGCAATGCCATCGTCTTGTAGTTTGCGCGCTGTTTCCTCGAGCGAGATGTTCGCCTCGGCGAACATCTGTGCGGTGGCCCGTGCCTCTCGCACGTCAGCAACTGCTTCCGGCCGGACGATTCCATGATCGAGGAGCGCCGCGAGCGTTCCCCGAGGTAACGTATTTATCGTGTTCGCGCCGATCAATGACTCGACATATTTCAGCTCTGCATATGCAGGGTTCTTGGTTCCAGTACTCGCCCAAAGTGGACGTTGCGCATGTGCACCGTGATCGCGCAAAGCGGCGAAATCGGCGCCGTCAAAGATGTCGAGATATCGCTGATAGCATAGCCTAGCCGTCGCTACGCCGGCTTCGCCGAGAAGGGCGGATAGAGATTCGCCGCGGGCGATCTTCGCATCAAGAATCGTGTCGATCGCAGAATCGATCCGGCTGACGAAAAGGCTGTTTGCCGAAGCAATCGTATCGATTGGATCACCGCGTTCCAGACGTGCTTGCAGGCCGGCTACATAGGCACGCGCGGCCATGTCGAACGTGTCCACGGAGAACACAAGCGTAACGTTGATGTTTAATCCTGCTGCGGTGCAGTCTTCGATAGCGGCCGCTCCGGCGGTTGTTCCGGGTATTTTGATCATGAGGTTCGGGCGATCGACTTTTTGCCAAAGGTCTTTAGCCATGACGATCGTGCCGTGGCTGTCGTGCGCCAGCCGCGGTGAGACTTCAAGGCTCACGAAGCCGTCGGTTCCTTCTGTGGCCTCGTAGACGGGACGAAAGAGATCGAGAGCATCTTGAACATCGCGGATCGCGACCTTCCAAAAGAGCGCCTCGGTGTCGAGGCCTTGCTCATCGAACTGGGCGATCTCCGCGTCGTAGTCCGAGCCGTGCGCGATAGCCTTGGCGAAAATCGTCGGGTTTGAAGTCGCCCCACGAAGACCCTCAACGATCATCGTCTGGAGCTCGCCTGAAGCAATTAGTCCGCGACCCATGTCATCGAGCCAGGCGCTCTGCCCTGCGGCAAGCAATTCCCTCAGGATCTTGTTCATGGCTCTCCCTGCTCCGCACTCGCGTCTGACGCAAGTGCTCGTACGAGATCCTTGAGCGACATGCCGTCGTCGGCGAGGTTCGAGGCCTTGACGTCGCTTCGCCCAACAAGATTTTTGATAATGTTTGATTCGCTAGAACGATTCAGCGCGCACGCGGCTTCTATGCGATCGCCTTTGAGGTAGAACGCGATGAACGCGCCATCCTTTTGGCGACCACGCATCACGACACGATCCCAGTCCAAAACGTGGCCGTAGTACTGCAAGGAGAAGTCGTATTGCTCTGACCAGAAAAACGGTATCCGATCGTAGGCACGCATGGTGCCGCACATCGCGCGTCCGGCAGCGGCACCCTGCAATTCTGCGTTGTCGTAGTGTTCCATTCGTACCCGGCGATTCAATCGTGGACGCCACGAACAGGCCACGTCGCCGGCGGCAAAGACGTGATCGACGCTCGCCCTGCAAAATTCGTCGGTTTCGACTCCGTCGCTGACGTCCATATGGCCGTGGACCCACGAATCGGATGGTAGCGCACCTATTCCGACCACGACTGCGGCGCACGCGATGACGGTTCCGTCGGACAAGCGTGCCGCCTCGACGCTGCCCGTTCCGAGACATGCCACGACGGTTCCGCGCTTAATCGTGACGCCGTGATCGCGATGATAGCCGGCGTAAAGCGAGCCAATCTCGGTGCCCAGCGCGTGTTCCATGGGCAAGGTAGGCCCAACGATCGTGACATCGCAGCCCATTTGTCTCGCCGATGCAGCGACCTCACATCCGATGAATCCGCCGCCAACGACTAACACCGCTGGGCGGCGTTGCAGCGCATCCGAGAGAAGAAGCGAGTCATCCAACGTCCGCAAATGGTGGACGCCGGTAAGGTCCTCCCCTGGGACACCGAGATGTCGAGGTGACGCCCCGGTAGCAACGAGGATCTTCTCATAGGCGATTGTGCTGCCATCGACAAGCTTGATCTCCCGATTTCGAATATCCAGCGCTGAGACGCGTTGCCCCAGGCGCAACTCGATCGAATTGCGCGCATAGAACTCAGGGGTGCGAAAGGTGACGGCTTCACGTTGGATTTCTTTTCGTAAGAGCTCTTTCGAGAGTGGCGGCCGCTGATATGGAGGCACTTGCTCCTCCCCTACGAGCACGATGCGTCCCTCAAACCCCTCGCCGCGCAGGGCTTCGGCTGCACTCGCTCCAGCGACACCACCACCAACGATCACGTGTGCGGAAGCCTTCATCACTGTTGCCTAGTCACGGTGGGCGGTGGAATCTCCCTCAGTCGACTTGAAGTTGACGCGTTTGTGCGAGTTGTCGCAAAACGGCTTGTTATTGGAATGACCGCAACGGCATAGATAGATGGCGCCGTTCTCATCAGCTTCGCCGGTCGTTGAGATCGCGTGACCGCTCGGCCAGTTCAGAGCGAAGGTCCCGATGACCATATATGGTCCGTCGGAGGTAGGTGTAACGTGAACGTTGTCAGCCATGGTTTGCACTCCTTAGACATGGTGGTTTGCATCGCGCTCTGGGGTTTGCCCATCGCGTCGAAATTTGTAGACGGTGGCCAAATCACGCATCGCTTGGCGCCTCGCCTTGGTGCGCGCGATCGCAGCGCGGATCGTTGCGGTCGGAAGAACACAGCCAACAGCCCGGTGAAGCTCTTCGGGCAACTCGGGCGTAAAGAGCGATGGTGAACGATAGATGAATCGGATCCAAACGCTGCGCATCATGTGTCATGATGCCGGCACAGTACCGCACCCCAATGACCCTTATCTGCACGTGGTGTTCCCGGGCCGACTTTGACCCAATTCCCCGAGATGACAAAGACCTATCGCCGGACAATCGACCTGGGTCAGCGCGGTTGGTACCAGCGTGGGCGAGCGCTCTGCACAAGAGATCGGCATTGACGCGAATTTCCAACTAAATATCCACGACATTACGTGAGGGAATGAAGCCCGCGGAGTCTTCCGAGAAGCAGGTGAAAATATAACATTCCGCGCACGCCATCGAGCGTTACGAGTACGTTTTGTTGGTCGATTCGCGGGTTGGCTGACAAGAGCTTCATGCTTCGCGAAGCACCCGAATCCGTTGGCGGAAAGACGTCCAGGCGCCCAAAGCCGCGCAGCAGGACCACAGCGGCGCTCCATCTTCCTATCCCTCGTACCGTTCGCATCTCGGCGAGCGCCGCCGAAGTCGGCAGGCGATCAACGTGCACAGCATCGATGGTTCCCGTCAGAACTGCATGAGCCGCGCCCTTTAGATACGAAACCTTCATGCGACTGAGCCCAATCGATCGAAACTCTCGCTCCGTGGCTTCGCCGACGGCTTGCGGGCGCGGAAACGGATGAAGCGTAGTCGAGCCGTGTCGTATCGGATGAGAGAACCGCTCGACGAAACGTTGCATGATTGAAGCAGCCGCGGCGATGCTCAGTTGTTGAAAAATGATCCCATGACACAGCGCCTCCCACAGCTCCGGATACCGTGGCGGCTTGAGCCCGCGCAGTTCGTTTGCGAGACGTTCCAGCCACGGGAAGTGTTTGGAACGCTCGTACCACTCATGTAGATCAACGGCGGCTCCAAGCATCGTTGCGACCGTCTGCATTTGGGCTTGCGCCCCGCGCCCGGAAATGCGCACATCCAGAGCGACGTCGCTGATCTGCTGCACCTCAACCACGTTGACGGTCCCGGCGTGAGCCAAGGCCCGAACGTATCGGCCATCCGGCATCATAACGTCGACGAGGTTGCTAGGAACGCGTCGCAACGCGTCCACCGTCAGATCGAGACGGTACGGTGGAAGCACGGGCACAGTCGACCGCAAGGGCGTATTCAGCTATCGCTGCGGTCGCGCGTCGCTACTCGCTTGAACAAAGCGCGTAACACGATAGCTTCATTGTGCTCCGTGTCCTTTGCTCCATACACCAGCGTAATCGTCTTCGCGGGCTTCGAAGCATCGAGGAGTTCGCGGATGCTCTTGGAGGCGTGTGAGCGGGTAAGTTCCGACCGATATCGCGAACGAAACTCGGACCACTTGCTGACGTCGTGCGCAAACCATTTGCGCAGCTCGGTGCTCGGGGCTAGCTCTTTGGCCCACACATCGAATCGGAAAGCTTCCTTCTTCATTCCTCGCGGCCAGAGACGATCGACGAGTATGCGAAAGCCGTCGCTTCTAGCGGGCTTGTCGTATGCGCGCTTAAGCTCGATGGTTGGAGTCACCAGTCGGCTATACTGCTGGGATGAACGCGGCGATCGATGCGAAAACGAAGAGCGATTTTCAAGCTGTGCGTTTACTCCGAAACCGTTGAATGTTGAGCCAACTGGATTTCTTGCGATCGTTGGCGACGACCGGAACCGGTTGGTAAGCGCTCCGCGCAGAAAAACTGGCAACTAGCCACTCTTCCAGGTCCTGGAAAATTCGGTTCATATCCCGCTTCATCAGTCTCTGCAGCCTCCCGAGAACAACTATAGAGCGGCCTTAATGCGGCCGCATTGACCGAGGTCCTTAAAGACCTGCGACAAAGGTTGCGACTGGTCGCGCTCGCTCCTATGAGGAGGCAAAAGCATGAACGATCGCTACTGGAGTGGCGCATCGCGGCATTCGAACGCTAATGGTGAAGTGGATTAGCGAAATTCGTTTCGTCCATACGGAGAGGGTCGTCGGGGGGTGCACGGCGGATCGAACGAAACCAAGAATACCTCGACCCATTGCCTTATAGCTAGAGGGGTGCCTTCATGAAACTCGTGAATACCATCGACGCCAAAACGCTCGACAGCGCTACTTTGATTGCGGAATCGAGCGAATTCGCGATCTTCGACGTGGGCAGCGATACCTACGCACTCGTACATCGCCACGCGGCGGTCGAATGGCAAGCGATTACGATCTCTGGTGACGCCCTCTTTCGGGTGCTTGAAATGTTGGCTCAGGCTACGCGCACGTTATATCGGGACGTGGCATCCGATCTTTCGAAGTTGCAGCATTCGTAACGCTTCGGGAATTCAACCATCGCGGATTGGCTTGACGGCGTAGCCCCCGGTCCACTTGGTCGCAGCGCTCACACCCAGACGAACGGCTTTAGTGAAAAGCGATTGGCGCGTCTTGACGCCAAAAGCTTTGAATATTTACTTGATGTAGGCAATCTCCGCAGTGGACTTTCCTTCACAAAGTTCGTCGAAGAGGCGTGGCTGCATCGGCGGGACAAGCATTTCCGCCGAGCTCGATATTTTGAGTATCGCCCGCCACGACGACCAGGTATTGCCCGTCAGGCAATTCTACAGTACTTTGCGAATCAAACATCGTCGTTGCCCTGCGAACGCCTCCGGTATGATCGATGATGTCGGTTGCTATGCAGGCACCCCTGACGAGTAGCCATGAGTTATGCCACCGATAGGCGGCCGATGCGGTCCCGCGGAACCGACGGCCGGGCTTGCCCAGCGCTCGGAAAAGAGACCGGAACATCCGGCAGCAACCCGAATAGTAGGGTTCAATTGGGGAGGCCAAGCCCCAAACGCTGGGCAGGGAACCCCACAACTTGTTTCGTGTAGGTATCAATAATGGACGAGAGCGAGGCTCGCATCCCTCCTACTGAAGACAGCGCGATTGGTTACGCGATCGAGGAACGAATGATGATCGATAGTCCGCCGGCTCGCGTGTTAGATGGCATCGCTCGCTACTTCAGGTCTCGAGACAACGTTCTAGATTTGGTCGTCCCTCTGAAGCGCGTGGGCGAACCGGGCACCTTGGCGTTACAGCGCAAAGTTATCGTCGAGCTCGAGCGTCATCAGGATGAATTATTTATGGGACAACATGATGTTCGGTTGTCATTCCAATGGCGACCGGACGGTGCTACGCGGCTTAGCTTCATTGGAAGCTTCATTATCCGGCCATCAGGCAACGGAACGGAAGTCGTCCTCAAAGGGGAATATCAACCTCCTTTCGAGCCTCTTGACCCATCGCTTGGAGTTGTCTTCGATGATCACGCCGCACATGCTACCGGCCGTGTGCTGTTGGAAGGGATTAATGCCGCCCTTGGCGCGGAAGGCGAAATGTTTCAGGAATTCAAACATTTGCTAGAGACGGAAATACGCGATCCTCGACTGACGACTGGCTGGAAGGCCAGCAGCAGTGGAGAAATTTACGTCCGCCGCGATCGCGATAACTAGGCGCCCAACTAGTCAGAGTTCCGTATAATTTAAAAAACCCATCGAGGCTTTGGGTGGGTTGGTAGCTTCCGGTCGTATGTCTGAAGCTGCCCGGCTTCCGTGGGCACTTCCCGGGGCGCGCAGTTTGAGAATCGTGACGATGAAGTTTAGGCCAGTCATCGTCGAACCGATTCCAACTAAGAATATTGCCGCCGCCCACATCCCGACCGTGTTAAGGATATCAAGTGGGATTTCAAGTGTGGTTCGGAAGCCGTCCGCGCCTATCTTCGAAAACGAACTTTCATGAGAATCCTCTGGGCAGTTGCGAATCGGGAGCTGCGAGCACGTCGCGTCCTCTCGACGAGCGGACGCTCTTCGAGATCGGTTCGGAGACGAGGACCGTCGCAAAGGCGGGGCTCGCCTCTCGTGAGACGGGGTGCTGCCCGTCCGGCTGGATCCGCGAAGTTGGGTGGCGGCGAGACGTTCTGCCGAAGGCAAAGCGTTTGAACGCGACTAGAAATATCCGCGGTCATCAAGGATGGCATGGAGCCTAGGGCGCACACCTCCTCGATAGGTATTAGCGCGGTAGGCTCCCTGGACTACACACGGCTGACGACGATCGGGCATCTTGACCGCGTCCGACGTCGGCAGCATGCACTTCACGCAATTCGACAGAATCGCGCTCCTTGCACTGCTGGATAACGTGGTTGAGTTTCGAGCAACTCTCATGGAATGATCCGTGAAGAAGGCACTGGTTAAACAAGCGTGACGGTCGCCCAGCCCACAGCGCCCACCGTTCGCGGCGACGCCGAACTCTTCGCGGCGTTTACCATATCCGCCACGTTCTGGCTTTTATTAGCCACGGCCGTCGGAGTTCTCCTAAGCTTCAAATTTCCATACCCCGATCTCGCGACGAGCCCCTATCTCTCGTTTGGGCGTCTTCGCGCGATTCACACCAATGGTACGTTTTACGGCTTTGCTTCGGTTGCGTTAACAGGCGTCGGGATGTACGTCACGGCGCGTTCGTCCGGCATCGCGCTGTGGGGCAAGAGTTATGCATGGGCAGCGCTTTGGTGCTACAACATTGCCGCGATCCTCGGAACGATTACGCTCGATCTTGGGATCAACAACGGCGATCAGGAATATCGCGAGTGGGTCTGGTGGGTCACGATATTCTTCGTGGTGGCGGTCGTCCTGAGCGCCATTGCGATCATCGGAACCATTGCCACACGGGCCGAGCGCTACATCTACATCTCGAACTGGTACATCGTCGGCGCGTACGCCTTTACGACGATCCTGGCGGTTACGGCCGCGATTCCATTTTACCAGCACGGTCTGGGACAGGTCGCCGTACAGGGCTTTTACATGCACAATGCGGTCGGCATGTGGTTTACGTTCCTCGCGCTTGGTGCCATCTATTATGCGCTTCCGAAGCTGCTGAATAGGCCGATCTATTCCTATGCGCTTGGAGTTTTAGGATTCTGGACGAATCTGGTTTTCTACCCGATCATCGGCGCTCATCATTTTGAGTTCACGCCGATACCGTGGTGGTTTCAAACGCTAGCGATCGTCTTTAGCGTTGGCATGCTGGTGCCGGTATTTGCGGGAACGGGCAACTTTGTTCTGACGATTTCGGGTAGGTGGGAGCGCGTGCGCCGGTCCGTGGCATTGCCGTTCATCGTTGTGGGGATCGCGTATTACTTTCTAGGCTCCGCCCAGGGAACGGTGGAGGCGCTGCGCAGCCTTCAGACCATCTGGCATCTCACGAGTTATACCGTCGGGCACTCCCACGCAACCATGTATGGGTTTATCACGTTCATCGCTTGGGGCTGCATCTATGGGCTGTTGCCGAAAGCGACGGGCAAGGAACCGAACCCATTGGCCACTGGGCTGCATTTCTGGTTGGCCACGATCGGCGTGACGATTTACGTCGTCGCACTGTCCATCGGGGGAACGATCCAAGGTCTGAACTGGGCGCAAGGCGATCCGTTCATTGCATCCGTGGAATCGGCCGCGCCGTACTGGATGGCGCGATCGATTGGCGGCACGATGATGTTTGTGTCGCATCTGTTGTTCGCTTACAATGTATACCTCATGACGCTTGCGCGGCGCAATCCGAACCTGGACGCGAGCGGATCGGTTCGCGCATGAAGGGCGGAATGAATAACGTCGTCCTGCTCGTTGGCATTCCGTTCCTCATTTACGAAGTGCTTGCGATTTTGATGGGGGCGATGCCGGGTTGGGTTCTTTCGCAAACGCCTCCGGCGCCGGGGGTCGTGCCGCTGACGGCGCAGCAAGCCCGTGGGCGTGAGACCTATGTTGCCGAGGGTTGCTCCTACTGCCACACGCAGCAGGTGCGCCCGCTCAAGCAGGACCTCGTCTTTGGACGCCCCTCAATTGCCGGCGACTATGCGTATGCTACCCCAGAGCTTCTCGGGTCGGAGCGTAATGGACCGGATTTGAGCAACATCGGATCGCGCCAACCCAGCGAAGTGTGGCAATACATTCACTTGTACGAGCCGCGATCGCTCGTCTCGAGCTCTATCATGCCGGCATACCCCTGGTTCTTTCGCGTGAAAAAACACGCCGATCCGGGCGATGTCGTCGTCGCGGTGCCCCCCGGCTACGCTCCCAGCGGGCGGGTCGTCATCGCCACGCAAGAAGCGCAAGCTCTGGTCGCATACTTAGAGTCGCTCAAACAAGTGCCGCTCAAGGGTGCCGTCAAGCAATGAACGGCGTGGCGATGAACGTCGAACCGTTTGGCGCGGATCCGCTCGGCTGGCTCATCGCCATCCTCGGTACCGTCGCGACCATATGGGCGATCGTTTTTGCGGTCCGCGCCATAGTATCACCCGCCGAAACCGGTCCCGACCATCCCAAACAATTGATACTCAAGGATGATCGGTGATGGAAGCAGCCGGTCCTCGATCGATCTCGGTCTATCTC
>JBDTKL010000055.1:0-4028 GCA_039935355.1 Candidatus Tumulicola sp. | reverse complement strand
CGCTTTCCAGGCGTTCGAAAAGAGTAGCTATACCTTGTCCCACGCCGATGCACATCGTCGCCAAGCCGTATCGTCCGCCACGGCGCCGCAATTCGTGCAACAGCGTCGTCGCAATTCGCGCACCGCTTGCGCCGAGCGGATGGCCGAGCGCGATGGCTCCGCCGTTCACGTTTGTTTTCTCGGGATCGAAGTCGAGTTCGCGCATGCATGCAACCGCTTGCGAAGCGAAGGCTTCGTTCAACTCGACTAGGTCGATTGCCGACGCCGGTACGCCGCTCCGTGCCAACGCTTTTCGGACTGCCGGGATGGGCCCGACGCCCATGATGGACGGATCGACGCCGGCACTCGCGCACGCGACGAAACGCGCCATCGGACGCAAACGCAGTTGCTTAGCGGTGGCGGCGTCGCACAACAACAGCGCGGCCGCACCATCGTTGATACCGGATGAGTTGCCGGCGGTCACCGTACCGTTTGCGCGAAATGCGGGCTTGAGCGCCGCCAACGCTTCCGCGGTGGTTTCTGAACGCGGATGCTCGTCGACCGAAAACTCACGCACGCTGCCTTTCATCGCTACTTCGACCGGCACGATTTCGTCGTCGAACCGTCCGGCTCGCATCGCATCGGCGGCCCGTCGTTGCGAACGCAGGGCGAACGCATCTTGCTCTTCGCGCGACACACCATATCGATCGGCGACGTTCTCAGCCGTTTCGCCCAACGAGATCGTCCAATGCTCGGGCATTTTCGGATTGGTCATTCGCCAACCCAAAACCGTATCGAAAATTTGTTGCGCGCGATCGAACGATGCTTCGGCTTTCGTTAGGACGTACGGCGCGCGCGTCATCGATTCGACGCCGCCGGCAATCACGACATCCGACTCGCCGAAGGCGATCGATTGCGCTGCCGAGTTGATCGCCTGAAGACTCGACCCGCACAACCGGTTGATCGTCGTCCCGGCGGTCGTCACGGGCAACTGCGCCAGCAGCGCCGCCATGCGCGCGACGTTGCGATTATCTTCACCGCTGCCGTTAGCGGCCCCGAAAAACACGTCCTCGATGCGTTCGGGTTCGATCCCGGCTCGCCGCACGAGACCCGCGATGGCCGTGGCGGCGAGATCGTCTGGGCGGACCGTCGCCAATGCTCCCCGATAGCGTCCGATCGGCGTTCGGACGGCGTCGACGATCCAAACCTCGCGTTGTGGGGCCATTACCCTCCGGTGAAACCAGGAGCGACCGATTCGGCTGCGGGGGTGGGCTCAAGCGGGGCCTCGTCTTGCATGTCGAGCAACCACAGCGACCGGTGTGGAGCGAATTCTTGGCCCTCGGCCGCGGCAAGACGCTCGAGGATTCGTGCGATGCGTCGCCCGCCGATCTCCCGCCCCCAAAGGACGGGCCCTTCCGGATAGTTGGCACCCAGACGCATGGCGAGGTCGATGTCGTCGGCCTCGGCCACATCTTCTTGCACGGCGATCATCGCCTCGTTGACGATCGATCCGATCGTGCGCCCGAGATAGAGCCCGGGGACGTCTTCCACCAACACCACGCCTTTGCCGAGCGACGTAAACACGTCTTGTGCCAGCTCGAGCGCATCGTCGGCTACGTCCTCGTTGTCGACGACCTCGATGCAACTATGGGTTTCGAGCGAGCCCAACACACCGAACGCGACGACGCGCTCCGGATGCGCGAGCGCGTTGGCCGCGGCTCCGACATCGGTGGCGTACGCATCGCTGAAAATAACCGTCGACGGTTCGAGCATCGCATCGATCGTTTGCAGCACCCGCTTACGGTCTTGTAATCCGTCGCCAACGTCGAACACGATCGTCGAAGACGTATCCAACTCCTCGATCATGTCGTCGTTCTCAATCCGCTGCACGGAATTGAAGCGCCGCTCGAGCGCTTCTGCAAGTTCGTCCGCGAGGCGCCCGAAACCGATCACGGCGGCCGACTCATCGTCGTTGCGCACGATCTCGGTTGCAGCTTCCGGTTCGAGCCGTTCCGGAGTGCCGTCGCGATAATCGTAAAATCCGCGACCGGTCTTTCGACCGAGCGAACCGGCAGCGACGAGTTCGCGCTGCACTGCAACGGGCTCCAAACGCAACGCAGCCGTGCGCTCGTACACCGACTCGGACGTCGCAAGATTGACGTCGAGACCGATGAGATCCATCAACTCGAACGGCCCCATTCGAAAGCCCGCCGAACGCGCTAGCGCGTCTAGTTCGGGAGCGGTCGCGACTCCGTCGGCCAGTGCCAACATCGACTGCAAGTAGTACGGACGCGCGACCCGATTGACGATAAAGCCAGGGCTGTCGGCGGCGATCACCGGCGTTTTGTTCAGCCGGCGAGCGAACTCCATCGTTGCATCCACGGTTTCGTCGCCGGTTTCTTCGCACGGAACGACTTCGACCAGTTGCATCGCTTCGGGTGGGTTAAAGAAATGCAATCCGATAAAGCGCTTTTTATGCGCGACCGATTTCGACAGTTCGTCGATCGAAAACGACGACGTATTGGTTGCCACCACGGCGTTCTCACCCAGCGCGGCGTCCAGCAACTGCACGACGGCGCGCTTCAGATCTTCACGTTCGGGAACGGCCTCGACCGCAAGCAAGGCGTCGGATCGATCCGGAATGGAAGCGGCGAATTGCACGCGTTCTATCATATCCGTCGCGCCTGCGCGCGCCGCCGCACGGGCGATCCGATCGCGCGCGGATTCTACGGCGGCCGGGTTGGGCTCGATCACTTGCACGCGATACCCGGCTCGCGCCGCGATCGCCGCAATTCCCGCGCCCATCGTCCCGCCGCCGACGATCAGTATTGGTTCGTCCACGCTAGATTCGTTCGCGGCCGGGAGGCGTAAACGCTTCGTCGTACCTGTGGGACATGGAGAAGCCATTATGGCGGCGCCGCGGCACGCGTCTGCTCGTCGACTCGCCGCATATGCGGCTTCGCTCCGACGAGCTGGAGTTGCCCGACGGTACCGTCATCGCGAACTATTACGTTCGCGAATCCGATGGGTTCGTCGTCATCTTTGCGTTAACGGAAATCGGACGCGTCGTACTCGTCCGTCAGTACCGCTACGGCAGCGACGCGATTCACCTCGAGCTTCCGGCCGGCACCCTGGATGCCGGCGAAGATCCGCTGGATTGCGCTCGACGCGAGCTGCTCGAAGAGACGGGCTACGCGGGCGGCGACTGGGCGTTCGTCGGCGGCTACTATGCGGAGCCGGTCCGCTCGAATTCGAAGGCGTACGTCTTTCTCGCCACCGGCGTCCGGCGGACCCGCGATCCCGAATTGGACGCCACTGAAGTGATCGAAGTAGAGGAAGCGTCGCTCGACGAGCTGCGCGCCATGCTGCAGGACGGCAGCATCGACGCCGGGCATGCCGTTGCAGCCGGCTACCGCGTACTGGACCGGCTCGGCCGGTTGGGGAACCCGTGAAACACGGCCGAGACCCGGCGGGTACTAATGATGGAGAAATGAGACGATGAAACTGACGAACATCAACCCGCTACTGCTGACCTTCCTAAAGGTAACCGCCGTCGTGACGGTGGCCACCATTTTACTGCTGATTGGCCTAGTGTTGCTGAAGATCGTTTTGGCAGCGGCGATCGTAGCGGCCCTCGTCGTGGGCGCGCTCTTCGTCTATTCGTTGTTCCGCCGGCGTGCGCGAATGCCGGTTATTCGCTAAGCAGCTCCTGCAACGAGGCGGTCACGCGGCCGGGCTCTTCGAGCATCGGCATATGGCCGCTGTGCTCGCAGACGACCAGTCGCGCGCGCGGAAACGCATCCGCCGCTGCCCGCGCCTGTTCCAACCGAATAAGCGCATCGAACGCGCCGGCAACCACCAGAACGGGAATCGCTAAATCTCCCGCGATGTCGTCGGACGGGTTGCGTTCTGCCATTCCGCGCAACATCGCGGCCGCCCCAGCCGGCCGCGTGTTGGAAAGAATTCGCCGCAGCTCGTTGACGAGTTCGGGCCGGCCCGTCGTCGTTTCGGTTGCCGTCAGCGCACTGAGATAGGCATCCACCACCGGT
>JBDTKL010000054.1:0-3816 GCA_039935355.1 Candidatus Tumulicola sp. | reverse complement strand
GCAACCGCACGCGCCGCGATCGCCAAATCCGGCGACGACGGGGCGCGCGTCACCCAGTGGGAAATAAACGGGCTCGCCAAAGACGACCGGCACTTCATGTACCTCGAGTCCGCCAGATCGAGGCCGGCAGCCAACATCGACGCACAACTCAACATTATAGGGATGTCATATTGAACCGCATCCACGCCGCCGCCCTCATCCTCGCCACGACCGCCGCCATTGCGACGCCGGCAATAGCGAGAGCCGACAACCCGAATACGATCGACGCCTACGTCACGCCGTATTACAACTCGACCGGCGACGTCGTTCACGTCGGAAAATACAGCGCCGGCTTAGCCTCGAGCGATCGCGGAAGATTCGTCGCCACCGTCCAGCAGATGCGCAGGCAGTGGATGCAGCTATCGTTTCCCGAGTTGTACGTCGCGGCGATACGGCTCTACGACATGGGTTACCGCAACGAAGCGACCTACTGGTTTTACTCGGCACAATATGCCGGCCGCCAGTTCCAAGCGTTCTCGGATCCGAACAAGCTCGGGTCGATCGGCGGCAAAGCCTTCGAGCTGTATCACGCGCAAGATGCGTTCTTTCAACTCAGCGGCACCGACATCAACGGTTATGCCTTCGGCAACATCGACGCAGCCGTAAAAATCCTCGAAAGGGTCCGCAACGAACGCCGCAACGTGCCGGACGTCCGCAAGATTTATCCGGGCGTCGCGTTCCTCGGCCAGTCACAATGGGCACCGCGCAACGCAATCATTCAATCCGGGCTCAACGATCTCGAAAAACAAATGCAAAGCCAAAAAGCGCAAATAGCGAGCCAGCGCGCGCAAAACGGCACGCAAGTGAAATTCGGTCATCTTACCAGCCAGCAATTTCCAGGCGGCTACTAAACGAAAGCGATAACGGCGAAAATAAACGTTTAGTTACATCAAGCCTACGGAAAAATGGACAAGCGGTGGGAGGTCGCTCGTCTATGGAGAGCTCCGATTTCGATCGGTACTACGCTTGTCATTTTCCGCTATCGTATCTGATAGCGCTGCGGTTCACGTCTAACCCGAACGACGCGCAAGACATCGCCCAGCCGCCGGCCCCGGAACGACCTGGCTCTCGGTCGTCACGCGGAATGCCGCGGTCGATTATCTTCGAGTCCGAAAACGCTGGCCAGAAGTGTGGGCTACGGCGACGACGCAACGCCAGGTGGAGAGCGCCGAAGCCGAATGCTTGCGCAAGATCGAATCGGCGCAAGTCTGGAGCGTGCTCGATCGACTCGCCGAGGATCGACGCGCTCTCATTCAGGAGTCGTTCGTTCGGCGCTGGTCGCACGCTCGAATAGCCGGACATCGCAACATCCCATTAGGAACGGTAAGGACTCGTATACGGAATAGTCTGAGCGTTATGCGCAGCATCATGGATGCGCCGTCAGGGATCGCGAGCTAGAGCGCCTCTCGTAACGCTCGCGCCTCGTCCCAGCCCGCGCCTTCGAGAAGGTGCATCTGTAACGCGTCGTCACCAAGGGACGAACGCAGCGCGATAAGCATCGCGTCGTATTCTTGCTGTTCGGTATAACCGCGAACGAACGAAACCTTCGGCGCCTGTGTCTCGACGAAGCCCAGAAGCCTCGCAGCGCGCACCGCGTCAGCGTCGCCTTCGTCTGAGCCCGAACGGTCCAACGCGAGAATTGCCGCGAGATGTAGCAGCGCGCACAGCACTAGAAATTCGAGCTGGGCTTCGCTGCTTAGTTCGATCACCTCGCGCGCCGCCGCTCGCGCTTCGTCGAATCGCTCGAGCCGCACGAGATACGCTGCCACATTGGTCAGCGTCAACGCGCAGCTCCTGACGTCGTTCCAGCGCCGGTGCGCTTCCAGCGATTCGGAAGACAACGCTAATGCCCGCTCTGCGTCGCCCGCGTGGAACTCCGTTTCCGAAAGGTTGATCGCGGCCGACGTGATGAGCCGTTCGGCGCCGATCGCACGAAAGTTATCGAGCGCTTCGCGAAGATAGGCGCGCGCGCCGTCGAGATCGCCGACCGCATCGCGCGCGATCCCCAGCGCGACCAAGACGTTGCCGCTCAAGCGGCGCAACTGTAAGCGCCGCCCGTCGTCGAGCGCGGCCCGGAGTAACACTTCGCCCTCGTCTAAGCGGCTCATCAGGATCAATGCGGAGCCGGCCAGATCGCGGGCCGCCGCCATGCCGAAGGCGTCGCCGATCTCGCGATAGCGTTCTAACGCGCGGCATGCCGCCGCATAACTCTCCATGCGATGCAGTAACGCCGCTTGTAGCGCTGAGTCCGCGAGCTCGAGTTTTGCGAACACGCTGCTCGGCGCATCGGAAGGCGCCAATGAGATCGCGAGCGGCACCCAGCGGTGTCCTTCACTTGCCAAGGTCGACGCCCAGAGCGGATGCAACGCGCCCGCCAGTCGCGCTCCCAGCAGCGCGTCTGCCTGTTCGGCGAGGGTCCACGATAGTGCCGCGCGCCAGTTCTCGAACTCCGGTTCGACCAGCGCGTACCAATGTTGGTCGATCATCGTTTCTTTGTCGCGCTCGAGCCGTTCCGCCAGTTCCACAAACGCACCCGCATGCGCACGTGCGGTCGATTCGCGTTCGCCCAGCTCTTTCAACTTGTCCAATCCGTATTGTCGCGTCGACTCCAACAGGCGGTACCGCAACGATTCTCCGGCTCCCGGTTCTGCCGCCACCATCGACTTGTCGACCAGCGACGCCAGGACGTCGAACACGTCAAACTCGTCGATCGTCGCGTCCACGCACACGGCCGCCGCGCTCGCGCTGGTAAATCCGCCGCTAAAAATAGACAACCGCCTGAAGATCGCACGCTCGCGCTCGTCGAGCAAATCGTAACTCCAGTCGATCATCGCTCGCATCGTTTGTTGGCGCGCCAGCGAACTGCGACTACCCCCGGTCAACAAGCGGAAGCGTTCGTCGAGCCGCTTGGCCAACTCGCGCGGCGGGAATGCCGCCACGCGCGCTGCCGCCAACTGCAGCGCCAACGGAACGCCGTCCAAACGCCGGCAAATCTCGCCGACCGCATCCACGTTCGAAGCATCCAAACGAAACGACGCATCGACCGCCCGAGCGCGATCTTCGAACAACGCGACCGCACCGTACGCGCTCGCATCGGCCGGCGCAAGTGCTGTCGAGCGCGAAGCCGGCGGCACCGCCAACGACGGCATGCGATACACATGCTCGCCGTCGACGTTCAAGCTCTGACGGCTCGTCGCGATGATCCGCACGCGCGGACATGCGCGCAGAATCGCGTCGGCCACGCTCGCCACTGCGTCGATCAAGTGCTCGCAGTTATCCAGAATCAACAGCGCTTGTTTCAACTTCAAGTGCGAGATCAGCACGTCGAGGATAGGCCGTCCCGGGGACTCTGCCACCCCGAGCGCTTGCGCCACCGCACCGCCGACCAGCGCCCCGTCGGTGAGCGATGCGAGTTCCACTAGCCACACCCCGTCCGACGTTTTGTCGAGAACCGCCGCGCCCGCGTGCAACGCGCACCGTGTCTTTCCAACTCCGCCGGAGCCGGCAAGCGTCACCAGCGGTGCGCGGTCCATCAACGATGCGATGTCGCGCTCTTCGGCTTCCCGCCCGATGAACGTCGTCAGCTGTCTCGGCAAGTTATTGGGTAACGAATCGAGCGATCGTAACGCCGGAAATTGAACGCGCAAATCCGGTGCCACCAGTTGAAACACGCGCTCGCCGTCGGACAAATCTTTAAGCCGATGCACGCCGAGATCGATGAGCGACAGCGGTGCAGCAAGTTCGCCCTGCAGCAAATCGGCCGAGGTTCCGGAGACG
>JBDTKL010000053.1:0-9387 GCA_039935355.1 Candidatus Tumulicola sp. | reverse complement strand
ACTGCATCGCGATCGCGATGCTTACAGGCTGCGGCGGCGTGCCCCAGCCTCAGCTAGGGTCGGGGGCTCAGTCCGAGCAGCAGGGCAGTGCGCACTCGCCCGCAGGTACGACCAGTGCCATGCAGGGCAGCGCGATGGTCGTGAACGCGAACCACGCATCGTCCTGGATGGAGCCCGATGCGAAGACGAAAGACTTGCTCTACGTTAGCAACCCCGGCGGAAATGACATTCTCGTTTACTCGTATCCGCAGTATAAGTTAGTGGGAACACTGACCGGCTTCTACTACAATTTTTTTGCCGACGGCGTGTGTACCGATAAGAAGGGTAACGTCTGGATCGTTGCAAACGCGGGGCAGGAAATCGTCGAATATGCGCACGGCGGCACGACTCCAATCGCGACCCTGAGCGACCCGGGTTATTACCCGACAATATGCTCCGTCGATCCGGTTACGGGAAACCTCGCCGTCGCGAACAAAGAGACGAACGGCTCTACGCCCCAACAAGGCAATGTTGCGATTTACGCGCAAGCGAAGGGCACGCCAACCCTTTATACCGATTCGCAACTTTTTCAGGTGTGGTTCTGCGGCTACGACAATAAAGGCAATCTCTACGTCGACGGAACCAAAGGTTACTCTGTCACATTCGGATTCGCCGAACTACCTAAGGGCAAGAAGCAGCTGACGAACATCGCGTTAAAAGGTGGAACGATCTACTTTCCGGGCAAAATTTTGTGGGACGGTAAGTACGTCGCGATTGGCGATCAGTCGTATCAAAACAAATATCCGTATACCTCGGGTGTTTACGAAACCACGGGTGCGGGCGGCAAAATTGTCGGTTCCACACCCTTTACGGGCTCTTTGGATGTCGCCGGATACTGGATCGAGGGCAATACCGTCATCGCGCCAGACATTTACCTCGAAAATATTAGTACGTACAAGTACCCGGCTGGCGGTAAGCCCACGAAGCTACTCCCGGGCTGCACGGGCAGAACGTGTCAGCCATACGACGCCGCGATCAGCGTAGCGAAGTAGCGTCGATTTACCAGGTGAGTACGATCTTTCCGTTGCCTGGTGTACCGCTGACGTGAGGTGATGCACCTTCTTGTGCTGAGCTGGCCATATGCTCTCATATTCTGGGCGACATTCGCATGGGCTTTCGTCCCCGAACAGGCTGTACTGCGTAACGAAGGCTGGACAACTCCCCAAGACGCTAACTCGAAGCGCATCCTTGTGTTTGCCCAAATTGTTGGAATGTGTGCCGCCTTTGCGATAGCAATATTTGCACCGTTCGGCGCGCTACCTCACTCGACGTCATTCTTCTGGGCAGGCGTCGCCGCTCTCATCGCTGGACGATTGCTTCGTCGCCATTGTCACCGCGTTTTGGGATCGAGCTTCACGGGCGCCGTGATCGTCAACGACCATCAACTTGTCGTTCAACGGGGTGCGTATCGCTACGTTCGACATCCTTCATACACCGCTGCTGTAATCTTATTCCTTGGATTCGGTCTAGCTCTGGCGAGCTGGCTAAGCATCGCAACGCTCACAATTCTCGTTTCTATCGCCTTCCTCTATCGCGTTAATATCGAGGAGCGGGCGCTGATGGCCGTAATCGGCGATCCATATCGCGTCTACATGAAGAGTACAAAGCGATTTGTACCCTTCTTATTCTAGTGAAGTCTACACCGGACGACTCATTTGGTAGCGGCGTGGGGTGCCAAGGGTGCAACATACGTTATTCCGTACTCGCTTCCGAGCCGCACGATCTCTGCCAGGTCTTTCGGTGGCGTTAATCCACGATCTGAGATCGTAAGGAACATGCGTTCAATACCGGGCGGCACGACCGTCATAACCATCTCACCCGGCGCACTGCCGACGTTGAGAAACTGATGCGCTTCATTCCGTGGTAAATAAACAACCGTGCCGGGCATCGCGTCGATAACATGCGTTCCATGCCAGAAGCGGAAGTGGCCGCGCGTGATAACATAGGTTTCGTCTTCACGCGTATGAATGTGCGCCGGAGGGCCTCCGCCCGGCGGAACCACCGTATCCACCGTTACGCTGGCCCCGTGCGTTTGTGCCGCCGTGACTACGATCGTCATCGTGATACCGAGCATTTTGAACGGTACAGGCGCTGTGGCTGTGCCCGCACCAAGCGCAAAACAGAGACCTATAATAGCCACTGTTTGCAATGTCGCCGGCATGATTCGTACGTTTCGCATAAATGAGGTCTCCTCGTCAGTTGCATCGTAGCATGCATCACCGAGGAGGCTGGTGCCTGCTAGCTCCTCGAGAAGGCCGTGGACGAGCCTTCCGTCCCATCCTCGATGTCCATGCGTTCGATCAGGCCATTCGCGACGGTGTTAGACATGTTGCACCTCCGTGTCCGATAACACATCGCCGTTTAACGCCTTTACCAACTGATGAACCTTGACTTCGACCTTGCCATCTTCGCGGTCGACCACTTCAAGTGAATCGACACGCGGATTGAACTCGCCCCATTGGCGCGCCCAATACTCTCGAATGGCTTGTTTTCCAACGGCTCGACCGCCCTCGGAGGCCTTGGGCCAACTCAGGCTGTGGCTCATGAGCGCGAGAGTGGCGTCGACATCTCGACTATTAAACGCGGCGTAAATGCGAAATATCAACTCTTGTGAAGTTATCACGTCGTTGCTGAAGCCGCAGCCGCGGTTTGCGGAGTGAACAGCTCGATAATGGCCTTGTTGAAAGCTGGTATGTCCTGCGGATTGCGCGCCGTCACCAGTTGCCCGTCGCGAACCGGAGCTTCATCGACCCAGTTTCCACCCGCGTTCCGAATATCGGTACCTAACGATGGCCACGACGTCACGCGTTTTCCACGCAAGAAATCGGTCTCGACCAACACCCACGGGCCGTGGCAGATCGCCGCAATCGGCTTGTTCGCAACTTCGAATGCGTGCACGAACAACATCGACTTGTTATCCGCGCGCAGCTTGTCCGGACTGCCGACGCCACCGGGTACCAAGAGCGCGTCGAATTGCGCCGGATCGGCGTCGGAAACATTGACATCTACCGGAAACGTTTCGGCCGGAACTTCGTGCTGCGAACTCTGCACCTCACCCTTGCGCGGCGAGACGAGCTGCGTCACGGCGCCGGCTTTGTGCAGCGCGTCGCGCGGCTGCGTCATTTCAACTTGTTCGAATCCGTCGGCGACGAGGATCGCGACGCGCAGGTTCTGGAGCGGCAACGGTTGTGCGGTCATGGCCGCTTCCTACCCGGCCGCCCCGCGCGAGAAACGTCGGAGGATTTGCCTCGCCGGGTACCAAGACCGAGGGATGAACGATAAAATTTCGCCCTGCTTATGGTTCGACGGCAACGCGGAGGCCGCGGCCCAATTCTATGCGCAGACCTTTCCCGACAGTAGCGTCGACGCAGTCAATCGTGCGCCGTCCGACTACCCGAGTGGTAAGCAGGGCGACGTCCTTACCGTAGAGTTCACGGTCTTGGGCATGCCATTTCTCGGCCTTAACGGCGGGCCGCACTTTCAATTCTGCGAGGCAGTGTCGTTTCAGGTGTACACCGACGACCAAGCTGAAACCGACCGTTATTGGAATGCGATCGTCGTCGATGGTGGGGCCGAAAGCGACTGTGGTTGGTGTAAGGATCGATTCGGGCTCTCTTGGCAGATCGTGCCGCGCGCGTTGCTGAATGCGCTAAAAAGCGACGATGGTGCAGCCGCGAAACGCGCGATGAACGCCATGATGGAGATGCAGAAGATCGACATCGCTGCAATCGAAGCAGCGGTGAAAGGCTGATTTAGAAAATGAACGCAAACAAAGCACTCTGGGAAAAAGGCGATTTCACCCGTATCGCGGACACGATACGCGAAAGCGGATCGGCGTTCGTCGAGGGCCTCGGAATCAAACGCGGCATGAAGGTTCTCGACCTCGGCTGCGGCGACGGAACGACCGCCCTGCCGGCTGCGCGCCTCGGAGCCGATGTGCTGGGCGTGGATATCGCGAGCAATCTCGTCGAGCGAGGCAACGCGCGCGCGAAAGAAGCCGGCCTTGATAACCTTCAATTTGAAGAGGGCGATGCGTGCGATCTGGCCGGCATACCGGACGCGTCGTGCGATCTCGTGGTCAGCGTGTTCGGCGCGATGTTTGCACCGAAGCCGTTCGACGTCGCGCGAGAAATGGTGCGGGTAACGCGCCCGTCCGGGCGCATCGTTATGGGCAATTGGATCCCAAATGATCCGACGCTGGTTGCCCAGATTCTCAAGATCAGCGCGTCGGTCTCGCCGCCGCCTCCGGAAGGCTTCGTAAGCCCAATGTTGTGGGGCGTCGAAGCGAACGTCGTCGAGCGTTTCGGCGCGGCCGGCATTCCCCCGGAATCGATTTCGTTCGAGCGCGAGACCTTTACGTTTAGAACTGTTGGCAACCCTAGCGATTTAGTAGACCTGTTCCAGCATTACTACGGTCCGACGATGAACGCGTTCGATGCCGCCGAAAAATCTGGGCGCACCGATGAATTGTGCACGCAGCTCGTCGAGTTATTCGAACGGCAGAACGCCGGCAAGGGCGAAGTCTCGATTCCCGCGACGTTCCTGAAGGTGACCGTCGCCAGACGCCAAGGCTAACGATGGCGGGGCGCTGCTTTAACGCGCGGCCTTGATTGGCACGGTAACGTCTTCCGCCTGCACGATTTGCCATTCGCCGTTCCGGCGGATCCATGTATCCGTCCAAACGAAGTGCCCTTTGCGTCCGCCCTTACGCGTCCACGTCTCGCTCCCTTGAACTAGGGCGGTATCGCCAAAGAATCGCACGTGCGCATAGTTCAAATGATCGGAAAGAAAATCGCCTGGCCCAGCCTCGGCGTCGGCGACGGCGCGTGCTTTGTTCCAGATTTCGCCGTCCAGCACCCACACAAAGTCGCTGGCCAAAATGCGCTTCAAGACCGACGTATTGTTTGTTGGAACTGATTCAGCCCATGCCGATTCGCTGGCCTTAATGTAATGCTCTGCGTCGGCGTGCGAGTAGCTTTCGCCGGCCGAAAGAGAGGTGGGGCAACAGAAGCCGAGGAGCACCAACCATATCGTCGTACGCAAATGTGTTGACTTCATTTTGCCCTCCGCTCTCAAGGCATGCTTGGTTTACTTATGCCACGGTTCGGGAAAGCCTCGGCGACGCTCGTTCCCGCATTCCGCTCAAAACAGATCACCGAGTTCACAAAACGCATGGGTAACTAGAGCGATCGCGCTTGCTTCGGATCACAAGCTGTGTGCGTTGAAAGCGACGCCAATCAAATGGGCAGTGTCAGCCTGAAGTCAGAAGAAAATGTTAGCGATTGGGCCATTAAGTGCCCGGGGGTGTTCGCTGAGGGCGTTGAAGCCCAGCCAGGCATGTTTTCCTATCTGACGGCCGGTGAATCGCACGGTCCGGCGCTCGTTGGCATCCTCGACGGGTTGCCGGCGCACTTGCGCCTCGACGTCGAGCGCATCGATGAGACGCTTCGGCGCCGCCAAGGCGGTTATGGCCGCGGCGCGCGCATGCAGATTGAATCCGATGCGATCGAGTTCATGGCCGGCGTGCGCGGCGGCGAAACGCTCGGATCCCCGATCGCCGTGCTGGTGCGTAACCGGGACTACCTCAATCCGAGCGTACGGGCGCTCATGGATCCACTTACCGGGAGTGGACCAGCGCTTACCAATCCGCGTCCGGGGCACGCAGATTTTTCAGGCGCTCTCAAATACCGTCAGCGCGATCTGCGCAACGTGCTCGAGCGCGCCAGCGCACGCGAAACGGCGATGCGCGTCTGCCTCGGCGCGATTTGCGCGCAGTTTCTTGAAGCTATCGGGATTACGACGCACAGTTGCGTCGATTTGATTGGCGACGTTGAAGCGCCATCGATCGATGACTGGAAGCAGGATGACGTCAACGCTTCCGAAGTGCGCGCGCCCGATACAGAAACCGCGCAACGTATGATGGCCGCCATCGATGCCGCACGCGAGGCTGGGGATACGCTCGGTGGGCGCTTCGTTATTCGCGTCGACGGCGTCCCGGCCGGTATCGGCAGCAATCGCCAGCCAAATCAGCGACTCGACGGCGTGCTGGCCGGCGCGTTGATGGGCATGCAGACCGCGCGCAGCGTCGAGATCGGCCTGGGCGCCGAATCGGCGCGTCGCTCCGGGTCGCAAGCGCACGACACGTTTCACCTTGAGGGCGACGCCGTCGGCCGCGGCAGCAATCGCGCCGGCGGCATCGAGGGCGGCATGAGCAACGGTCAGCCGCTGGTATTACGCGTTTCGGTGAAACCGATTCCGACGTTGCGCAAGGCGCTGCCATCGGTCAACTTGCACGAGAAAGCGCATGCGCCAGCTGGAGTAGTGCGCAGTGATGTTTGCGTCGTTCCCGCTGCGTCGCTGGTGGGCGAAGCGATGGTGCGGCTTGCGTTGACCGGTCCAATTTTAGAAAAATACGGGGGCGATTCGATGGAGGAAACACTCGATAATCTGCGCCGGAGCACTGAAGCCGCCGCCGCGCTCTTCGCACAACCAGCGTCGGAATCGACACGCTCCTAGTGGGCCTACTGACTCGAGTACACGATTCCAACGTGTACGTCCTCGATCGGCCATCGCACGATCGGGGTCCTTTTGTTGTCGGCATGATTCATCCGTTCGATTTGGAGGGCGATGGACACCTAACAAGAGTCTTTCGGCTATTGCCCGATCGCGTAACGCTTTCACCGGCCGCAGAACAAGCGACTCACACCGGCTGGGGTGTTGACGATATAAGCATTACTGCTAGCGGGCAAGTAACGTTGTCGCACGACGATGACCTTTGGATACAGATCGAGCTCTCGCTGCCGTGCGAAGTGGACGTGAAGAGCGTGATTCTTGAAGAGCATCCGGAACAGGAAGGGTCGGCATGTTACGCTGCGCTGCGCGATCTAGAGGCGAACGCAGACATAGCGTGGGAGACGACGGCGGTAGTTCGTTGTGAGGCCCATAACTCATGAAGCGGCACGTAGCGCTCGTTGGGTTTATGACGTCGGGAAAATCCAGTGTTGGCCAGCGTTTAGCGCGCCGGCTAGAATGCGCGTTTTACGATACCGACGCGTTGGTAGTGAGTAACCGCGGCGCGATCGCGGACATTTTTGCAAACGAAGGCGAAGAAGCGTTTCGACGTTACGAAATGCAAGCGCTTGCCGATGCGCTCAAGCCTAAAACGCCGGCCATCGTATCGTTAGGCGGCGGCACGCTGGTCGCACCGGAGAATCGAGAGCTATTGCGGCAGCACGCCTACCGCGTCTTCGTGCGCCTATCACCGAGACGCGCCTACGAGCGCTTACGCCGTAGTCGTGTGTCGAGACCGCTGCTCGGCGCGGCACCCACGTGGGAGAGCGTCGAGGAACTGTACGCCCGCCGGCTGCCGCACTATGCGGCCGCAGAGTACGTCGTTGATGCCGACGACCTCGCGGCGCCGCGCATCGTCGAAGTAATAGTGGAATGGATTCGCGAGCGCAAGATCGAGATTTAACCGCTACCGTCCATAACGACGCGCTCGGCTATCCGGTGTTTGTCGCCGACGATACCGCGTCCGAGTTGCGAGGGTTCGTGCGGGATCGCGGCGACGCAGTCATCGTGCTGTGTGACGCGGCCGTGCCGGTCCGCGCGATCGCAGCACGCGTCGCGGCGACGCTCGGTCGCGCGCCTGTGCTGCCGTTTGCGTTGGGTGAAGCGCAGAAACGTTGGTCGACCGTCGAGCGCGTGCTGGATGCGCTGGCCGAGCATGGAGTCGAACGTTCGAACTTGGTAATCGGTGTCGGGGGTGGTGTCGCGGCCGATCTGTTTGGCTTCGCCGCATCGACCTATCTTCGTGGCGTCGCTTACGCGCACGTCGCGACATCGCTGCTCGCAATGGCCGACGCCGCCATCGGGGGCAAAACCGGCGTAAATATACGTGCTGGTAAGAATCTCGAAGGCACGTTTTCCGATCCGGTGGCGGTGTTCTGCCCGATCGAAGCGCTCGATACGCTGCCATATCGTAACGTGCGCGAGGGCTTAGCGGAAATCGTCAAATGCGGCATCATTGCCGGCGGCGATCTGTTCGAAGCGCTCGAAAACGTCTCGCCGCATCCGTTCTGGCGTTGGCCGTGGGTGGAACTCGTTGCGGCTGCCGTCGAGGTCAAAACGTCGATCGTCGCCGAAGATCGCCGAGAATCGGGATCGCGGGCGTTATTAAATCTCGGACATACGTTCGGCCATGCATTCGAACGTGCGTCGAGCTATCGTATCTCGCATGGTGCCGGCGTCGCCCTCGGCTTGCGGGCCGCTGGATTGCTCGCGCTGCGTACCGGACACTTCAACGAAAGCGATCATTTGCGCGTCCTGACGTTATTAACGCTACTCGGCCTGCCGATGCAAACACGCCTCGCTCCGGACGTAGTGTTGGCCGCGATGCAAAGCGATAAGAAGAAGCGCGACGGAAAGCTGCGCTTTGTGTTGCCGCGCGCGATCGGCGATGTCGAGTACGGCGTCGAGATTCCGACCACACAAGTGCGCGCCGTGCTTGACTGCATGCGCCGGTCTCCGGAGGATGAGGGATAATCCGCGTCGTCGAGGTCCTGGCGGCGTTGCGAACGTCGCGGTTCGATCTGCCGCTCAGCTACGATGCCGGCGATCTGGATCTAAAAGTCGGCGACGTGGTACGCGTGTCATTGGGCAAGCGCGATGTCGTCGGTTTCATCGTCTCCGCGCCGCGCCAACAACTCTCCGGCGAGCGCCAACTCAAGCCGGTGCTCGAACATCTGGATGTGCCGCGCGCCTTCGACGAAGAAGCGCTACATCTGGCGAAGTTCGTTGCCGATCGCTATATTTGTACGTTAGGTGAAGCGCTTGGCGCCGCCGTGTTAGCCGGCGCGGTGCCACACGTTCGCGATACGCTTCATCGATCGTCCGAGCCGCCCGATCCTGAACGCTTTAGTGGCGTACCGCAACGCCTGATCGAGCTGATCTGGCGCGACCTACCGGCGGAGACTCCGCTTCCGCAACTGCTCCGTCACCCGGAAGCGCGGCGGGCTGGCGATCGTGCCACTCTGCTTCGCGCCATTCAGCAACTAGTTCGCGGCGGCGCATTACGACGCACGCGCGAGTTCGTGAAACCCCGGACGAGCGAATATCGCGTGCGCACCCTGTCGCTCGGAAGCGCGGCCGCAACCGGCAAGAAGGCTCGTGCCTTGGCCGAGTTCGTCGCCGAAAGCGGCTCCGCGCCGCGCCCCGACGCGTTGCTAGCGGGCTTTTCGCATGCGGTGATTCGGCGTGCCGTGAGCCTCGGCGTTCTGATCGAAGAAGAACTGGCGGTGCGACGCAGCGAGGCCCCCCCGATTCAACTTCCCAACTTCGAAGCCACGC
>JBDTKL010000052.1:0-5079 GCA_039935355.1 Candidatus Tumulicola sp. | reverse complement strand
GTGCTCCATCAAATACTTGGCGGCCGGACTGGTACGCGCAATATTACCGGCCGGCGATATGTGGTCGGTCGTTACGGAATCGCCCAACATCGCCAACGCTCGCGCGCCCGAAATATCGGTCGTCGGTTGCGGGCGCTCCGGCATGCCGTCGAAATACGGCGGCTTCTTCACGTATTCCGATTTCGGATCCCAGGCGTAGCGCTCGGTTTTCGGCACGATCAGCTTGGCCCAGTTGTCGTCGCCGCGAAACGCGTCGGCGTATCGCGATTCGAACATTTCGGGGTCGATGCAGCCCGCGATCGTCTTGGCGACCTCGTCGTCGCTCGGCCACACGTCTTTTAAATACACCGGTACGCCGGCGCTGTCGAGGCCGAGCGGTTCGGAGGTGAGATCGACATCGATCCGCCCAGCCAGCGCGTATGCGACGACCAGCGGAGGCGACGCCAAATAGTTAGCGTGCACTTGCGGATGAATGCGACCTTCGAAGTTGCGATTGCCCGACAGGACGGCGGCCACAATCAATTGTTGTTCGGCAACCGTTTCGGCGACGTCGGGCGGCAACGGACCGGAGTTACCGATGCACGTGGTGCAACCGTAGCCGACGACGTTAAACCCCAGCGCGTCGAGCGATTTCTGTAAATCGGACTTTGCTAAGTAATCGGTGACGACTTTCGATCCGGGTGCGAGAGAGGTCTTCACCCACGGTGCGGTTTTCAATCCGCGTGCGACGGCGTTGCGTGCCAACAGTCCGGCTGCGATCAGCACCGACGGGTTCGACGTATTCGTGCAACTGGTGATCGCCGCGATCACGACCGAGCCATCGGAAACGTCCTTTGCAGTTTCGGCGATCGTCGCCGTACCGCCGCCGCCTTCGCTTTCGAAGCGCCCCACCGCCCCGCCGGCGGGTTCGCGCGCGGCCTGCCAGCCTTCCATTGCGGTTTGAAACGACTGCGGAACGGCGGCGAGCGCGACGCGATCTTGCGGACGGCGCGGACCGGCCAAACTCGGCTCGACCGACGAAAGATCGAGCTCGAGCACTTCGCTAAACTCCGGATCGGGCGTTTCGTCGGTGCGGAACAACCCTTGTGCCTTCGCGTATGCTTCGACCAGCGCGATGTGTTCGGGTTTGCGGCCCGTCAAACGTAAATACTCGAGCGTGCGATCGTCGATCGCAAACATTGCGACGGTCGAACCGAATTCCGGCGACATGTTGCCCAGCGTCGTACGATCGGCGACCGGCAATCCGGAAAGCCCGCGTCCGAAAAATTCCACAAACGCACCGACGACGCCGCGCTTGCGCAGCATTTCGGTAACGGTCAGCACTAAGTCGGTTGCGGTGACGCCTTCGCGCAGACGGCCGGCGAGCCGCACGCCGACGACGTCGGGAATTAACATGGTGATCGGCTGTCCGAGCATTGCGGCTTCGGCTTCGATTCCACCGACGCCCCACGCCAACACGCCCAATCCGTCGACCATGGTGGTGTGCGAGTCGGTTCCGACGGCCGTGTCGGGATATGCCATCGGCTCGTTCGAGGTATCGTCGAATCCAAAGACGACGCGCGCTAAGAATTCGATGTTGACTTGATGCACGATTCCGGTATCGGGCGGCACCGCACGGAACCCGTCGAGCGCCGACTGCCCCCACTTTAAAAACGCGTAGCGTTCGTGATTGCGTTCGAACTCTAACTCGGCGTTTTTGGCGAGCGCTTCGTTCGATCCGAAATAGTCGACCTGCACCGAGTGATCGACCACGAGTTCCACCGGCTGGAGCGGATTGATGATCGCCGGACGGCCACCCATGTCGGCCATAGCGTCGCGCATCGCGGCCAGATCGACCACGCACGGAACGCCGGTGAAATCTTGCAGCAGCACGCGCGCGGGCCGGAACGCGATTTCTTTTTCGGCTTTCCGAACCGGTTGCCACGACGCCAAGGCCTCGACGTCCGCCTTTGTTACCGACCGGCCGTCCTCGAAGCGCAGCAAATTTTCGAGCAAGATCTTGATCGAGTACGGCAGGCGGTCGAGTCGTGCCAAGCCGGCGCGTTCCAGCGCATTCAGACGAAAGTAGCGATACGTGCGGTCGCCGACGGCGAGCGTATCGAGCGCGTTAAAGCTATCCAGATGACGGTTCATGGGTGAAGCGTATTTTGGGATTTCCGTCGGCGTAGCCTTCGACCGTCAGCGACGCTTCGCCGGAAAGCAGCCGCCAGAGCGGATCGACCAAGAGCCCCAGACGCCACGGGCGGAGTTCCAGCGAGCTCTCGAGCGATTCGCGGTCGGGCGGGACTTCGCGCGCGATCCGCTCGAGAACGCTGCGCGGCACGAGTAAATTGGCCGGAACGTCTTGGCGCCGGGCGATCTCGCCGACCGCGACCGCCATCAGTGCGGCTAACGTATCGCGCGCCGGGCCCAGCGACCGTTTGGGCCGCTCCGGCAGCTCGGATTCGTCGAGCGCCTCGGCGCGGGCAACGCCCTTGATGATCGCCTCGCCAAGTTGGCGGCGCACCCCGGCGTCCAGGCGCCGCAACTGACTCAGTTCCTCGACGCGTTTCGGCCGTAGCGTCGCCAGCCCGCCAACCACGTCGTCGGGAATGATGTATTTGGGCGGGACGTCACGATCGCGGGCGATGCCGTCGCGTAACTTCACTATTTCGTTGAGAATCGCCAGCTCGCGGCGATTCATTCGGGTCGCTCCAGGAATGCGCAGATACGCGCGGCGTTCGTCGACGCGATAGCGGTTTAGGTCGCCCAGCTCCGCGCACTCGTCCATCGCCCATTCGTAGCGACCGGCCGTTTGCAGTCGTTCGGCCAACTCGTCGCGCATCGGCAGCAGATGCACGACGTCGTCGACCAGATACTCAACCTGGCGCGGCGAAAACGGACGCGACGACCAATCGCTGACGGTTTGTGACTTCGCCAACCGGATGCCGCGCAAGTCGCGAACCAGATCCGCCAACGATATCTGCATGCCGTATCCGAGAAACGCGGCCGCGATTTGCGTATCGAACACGTCGGAAGGAACCTCGGCGAAGCGATCGGCGAAGATTTTGAGGTCCGACGACAGCGCGTGGCCGATCACCGCGGTTCGAGCGAACGCCTCCGCCAGCGGACGCAAGTCCCCCAGCGCCAGCGGATCGACGATCGCAACGCCGTCGTCGAAGGCGCACTGCACGACCATCAAGCGCGGCGCGTAGCTTCGTTCGGCGTGAAACTCCGTGTCGAGCGCGACGCGCCCGGCCGATTCGATGCGGCTACACAGGGCGGCCAAACCGGCCGCATCGTCGACGATGACTGGTGCGGTCACGGCGTCGGTCTCACTCTTTCTTTATGAAAATGCATACGTGGGCAATGGTGCGTGTGACAATAATGTTGTGTAAACAAATCGACTCGGTGCGTCACACCGTGCACCCAAATCGTGACGCCGTCGCCGAAGATCGACAGCAACACGCAGATCGGTACCGCGATCGCGCACATCGTCCAAACGTGCACCCACAGCGGCACGCGAAAAGCAACTGCGCTTGCGGTGGCAACCGTTCCACCGAAACCCGGAATAACGCGGACGGCGATCAAAAACGCCGGCGACCCGACCGGAAAGCGCTTCACCCATTCCGGTAAGCGGTCGAGATAGGCGTGCACGTCGAGGAGATGCGAGGCCCGCTTATTGACCCAGTAGCCGAGCATGGCTGCCAAAACCAGTCCGACGACGTCGACCAACGAGCCGCCCAGTGGCCCGAAGATCGCGCCGTTCATGATCGCCAGCGCGTCGGTAACCGAAAACGGCGCCGACGCGACGACCGCAAAGATCGCGATCCCCAACGGATAGGCCAGCGGTCCCAGCACGCGAATCTCGTGCTCGACATTCGGCTGAAAGCGAATCACCATGAACGCGAGCGCGAACGACGCGATCAGTAAGCCGAAGCCCCCTAGACGTCGCAGGAGGTTGCTCAAAGGCAAAAGCGGATGCTACTAAAGACGTTCGTCACGCTGCTGTGCGGTGTTGGTCTCTATGTGTCGGTTTTCATGCTAGTGAAGACGGTCCGGGCCGGCCGGGGCCAGTTGAGCGAGCCAAGCGTGGTACAAACCGCTCGCGCTCATGTCTTCGGCGGCGTGCCCAATGCGGCAATCGGCGGCATCTATTACATGGCGCTGGCGCTGGCGGTGTGGACCGCCCACGGCGCCTGGGCGGCGTCGATCGCATGCCTGGCGACCCTACTGGCGGCCGTAACATCGATTTTTCTGGGCTATTCGCTCCTCTACGTCACGCGACGCGCTTGTCCGTACTGCTGGACGGGGCATGTAGTGAACTGGCTCTTGGCCGCCCTGTGCCTCTGGGGAGCAGCGCGTGGCCTATTGTTTTCGTCGACGTAATTCGGTAGAATCACCCTCTCCGAATCAGGCCCGGCGCAAGTTGAGCCGAACGGAGGTGGAGTAGCCGCGCGCAGCACCAGTTCTGCAAACGGCTCGGACGGCAGATCGAGGGTGGCGCGATTGCCCCACCCTCCTGCTCTTTTAGAGGGATATGCTGCAACCGCGCTTAGCCGCCACCGCGATCGTCGCGCGCCCCGCCCCTAACGGCATGCAAGTGTATCTCACGCGGCGCAACGCCCGTAGTGCGTTCGCACCCGACGCATTCGTTTTTCCGGGCGGCGCTGTCGACCCGGCCGACTACGATTCGCACGTGCAGTCGCGCGTAAGCGGCATCGACGAGCAACGCGTGCGACGAGCGTTCCGTGCCGAACGATCGGCCGAACTTCCGAGCACCGAGCCCGACATCGACGCAGCATCCGCGCGCGCGCTGTTCGTAACGGCCTTGCGCGAGCTCTTCGAAGAAACCGGCATACTGTTAACGCGCACCGCGGCGGGCGACGAACGCGACGAATCGGTCGGCGCACAAGACCCCGAACGAGCGACCGTACGCGACGACGCGCGCGCGTTCGCGAGCGCGCTCGAGCGGCGCGACGCCTTCGCCGATGCCACACGCCTAACGTTGTTTTCGCACTGGATCACGCCCCCGAGTGAAGGACGGCGCTTCAACACGCATTTCTTCGTCGCGGCGGTTGCCGGCGATCGCAGCGGATT
>JBDTKL010000051.1:0-8728 GCA_039935355.1 Candidatus Tumulicola sp. | reverse complement strand
GATCGCACCGCGCTCACGTTTTTGATCGATGCATTCGAACGAGAGAAAGCGGTCGATCCGAACGGAAAAGAAACCGAACGAACCGTCTTGCGCTTTCATCCGGCGATCGCGCCGGTGCAAATCGCGGTCTTTTCGCTGGCTCGCAACAAACCCGAACTGGTCGAACGGGCACGTTCGATCGAGAGCGGCCTGCGCCGCCGGCATCGCACGCAGTACGATGAAGGCAACATCGGCCAACTCTATCGGCGGCAAGACGAAATCGGGACGCCGTTCTGCGTAACGATCGATTACGAAACGCTCGATGACGGCAGCGTCACCGTGCGGTCTCGCGATTCGATGGCGCAAGAACGCGTCGCCGGGGACGCTTTGAACGCGTTGTTACGGGATCGGCTGGAGTCTCCGGCGTGATCACCGGCGCTCCGAAATACGTTTACTTTTTCGACGAGGGCGACGGCGGTATGTCGGCGTTGCTGGGCGGAAAGGGATCGGGCTTAGCGGAGATGACCGGCGCCGGATTGCCGGTGCCCTCCGGATTCACGATTACGACGCAGGCGTGTCTCCGCTATGGCGAATTGGAACGTTTGTTTCCGCCTGGGTTAGACGAGCAGATCGCGGTGGCGGTGGCCGAATTGCAACGGCGCACCGGCAAGGAACTGGGTTCGGTAGAACGGCCCCTGTTGGTCTCGGTTCGCAGCGGCGCGGCAATCTCGATGCCCGGCATGATGGACACCGTACTGAATCTTGGGCTGAATGACAAAACGGTCGAAGCGCTCGCGCGGCTCACGGACAACGAACGTTTCGCGTGGGATGCATACCGGCGTTTCGTCGCGATGTTCGGCGACATCGTACTGGGCGTCGACCGCGAGCGTTTTTCCGATGCACTGGATGCGGAGAAACGGACGTTGGGCATCGAGCGCGATCCAGATGTCGGCGCCGAAACTTGGAAACGCCTAGTCGGACAATTTAAAGCGATAATTCGGGAAGTTGCCGGCCGCGAGTTTCCGCAGGACGCACGCGAACAGCTACGCTTGGCGGTCGCGGCGGTGTTCGACTCGTGGGACTCGCGTCGTGCGATCGATTATCGCCGCTATCATAAAATCCCCGACGACCTTGGAACCGCCGTCACCGTGATGGAGATGGTGTTCGGCAACATGGGCGACGATTCGGGAACCGGCGTGGCATTCACGCGCGATCCGAACACCGGTGAAAAAGTGTTGTTCGGCGAGTACCTGCGCAACGCGCAGGGCGAAGACGTGGTCGCCGGAATTCGCACGCCCGAACGCATCGTCGACTTAGCCGAATCCCAACCCGGCGTCTTCGCACAGTTCCGCGAGATCGCCGAACGGCTCGAGCGCCACTACGGCGACATGCAAGATCTCGAGTTTACGGTCGAACGCGGCAAGCTGTTCATGCTGCAGACCCGCAGCGCCAAACGCAGCGCCGAAGCGGCCGTCAAGATCGCGTTGGATTTGGTCGAAGAAGGCGTGATCGATCGACGCAAGGCGGTTGCAAGCGTCGATGCGTCATCGCTGGATCAACTCTTTCACGCTCGCATCGATGCGTCGCAGCACTACGAGGCGGTCGGGAAAGGCCTCAACGCCTCTCCCGGCGCGGCCACCGGTCAAATCGTATTCACTGCGGACGACGCCGTCGCGTGGCATCGCGAGGGCAAACCGGTCGTGCTGGTTCGCACGGAGACGACTCCGGACGACGTCCACGGTATGATCGCCGCAGAGGGCGTGTTAACGGCCAAAGGTGGGGCGACGTCGCACGCCGCCGTCGTTGCGCGTGGAATGGGAAAGCCGTGCGTAGCCGGCTGCGACGCGTTGACGATCGACCGCGAAGCCCGCACCGCAACACTCGGTGGCCACGCGTTCGCGCAGGGCGACTGGATCACGATCGACGGGTCCACCGGCGCGGTAGCGGCCGGGCGTCTGCAGTTGGTCGACGCGCCGACCGAGTTGCCGCCGTGGCTCGAGCGCTTCTTAGCGTGGGCCGACGAGCTACGGCGTATGCAGGTGTGGGCCAACGCCGATACGCCGGCCGACGCGCGACGCGCGCGTGAGATGGGGGCCGAGGGCATCGGCTTATGCCGCACCGAGCACATGTTTATGGAGCGCGATCGCTTGCCGATCGTCCAGCGAATGATTTTGGCCGGCGACCGCGCCGGACGCGACGAAGCGTTGGCCAAGCTGCTCCCCGTGCAACGTTCAGACTTCGCCGGAATTCTCGAAGCGATGGCGGGCCGCACGGTGACGATCCGGCTGCTGGATCCGCCGCTTCACGAGTTTCTGCCGTCGTTAGAAAACTTGTTGGTCGAAGTGACCGAACTGCGCGTACAGCGCGGAAGCGACGACCCGGAGTTTAAGATTCGCGATGCCATCCTGCATCGCGTGTTGCAACTGCACGAACAAAATCCGATGATGGGCCTGCGCGTCTGCCGTTTGGGTATCGTATATCCCGAAATCTACGCGATGCAAGTACGTGCCATCTTCGAAGCGGCGTGTGACCTAGTCGAGCGAGGTGTCGACGTGCGCCCCGACATCATGATTCCGGGCGTCGGAACGCAGGCCGAGATGCAGACGACGCGCCAGGCTGCGCAAGCCGTGGCTGCGAGCGTTTTCAGCGAACGCGGCAGGACGATAGCCTACCGGATTGGGACGATGATCGAGTTGCCGCGCGCCTGCATCGTCGCCGCAAGTTTAGCCGAATACGCGGAATTTTTTTCGTTCGGCACCAACGATCTCACGCAGACGACGTTCGGCTACAGCCGCGACGACGCCGAGGCGTCGTTCATCCCGGTCTACCTGGAGCAGCGCATCCTCAAAGACGACCCCTTTCAAGTGTTAGACAGGATCGGCGTCGGCGCGTTGATGGAGCGCGCGGTTGAAAGCGGGCGGGCGCAGCGTCCAGATCTCAAAATCGGCATTTGTGGAGAACACGGCGGCGAACCGAGCAGCATCGCATTCTGCGAACGTATCGGACTCGACTATATTTCGTGCTCGCCGTTCCGAGTTCCGATCGCGCGGCTGGCCGCGGCACAAGCTGCGATCGGATCGATCGACTAGGCGGTTCCGCGGCGCGCGCGGGCGATGCGCACGCATAGCTCGCGCGCTTGCGCTACCGCGTCGCCGCGGCGGCGTACGAACAACTTTCGCCAATACGCCTTGCCGCTAAGTTTCGCGATAACGTCCGACACTTCACGGGCGTCCACCACCGCACCGGCCGTTGCGACCCAGACGGTCGAAGCCTGTCCGAATCCGAACGGCAAGCGGTGCAGCGGCTGTGTTTGCTCGTCGGCCCAAACGTTGTCTTCGCCGAAGCGCTCGATCAACGCGTCGCGACAGGCCTCGTACGTTCCCAAATCATTTTCGGCGTTGTACTCGGCCACGACGCCGAAGGAAACGATGCGTTCTCGCAGCTCGCGGGCCGCCGCACCCGCGTCGCCGTCGAGCGCGTTGAGCACGCGGAAGTCGTCCCAGCGCAGAAACTCCTCTATCGGATCGAGCGCTCGCGGATCGGGCCAGAGTTCGCGCAGCACCGCTTGCAGCACGCGCTCGAACCAACGCGTCGTGTGATGAAAGTAGACCGCCGCAAACATCATGTAGCGTGCGAGGACGAACGACTCGAGCGCTACAACACCGCGGACGTCGATGCCGAGGACGGTCGAATCGCCGCGCCGGATCAACCGCAGCGATCCGAGCAGTTGTTGTGCGTCGTAACGGCCGCTCGGCACGCCGGTAAAGTACGCATCGCGTTGCAGATAATCCATGCGGTCGGCGTCGAGATTCGGCCCGCTGACCAACTCCTTGAGCGGCGCGAAGCGCGAGGTCGATTCGCCGGCGATGAGGTCCAGCACGTCGCGTTCGTCGACCTCGAGCGCGCCCAGCGCGCGTTGCCAATCCTCCAAGCCGAGCACGTCTTTGGTTCGCGCTTCGTGGCGCACGCCCAACACCGCTTCGCACGCATGGCTGAACGGTCCGTGCCCAACGTCGTGCAGCAATAACGCGGCACGCACCAACCGGCGTTGATATGCAACGTCTGCGGCATCCGCGAAAAATTCCGGGCCATGGCGTACCAGCTCGTCGAACGCTTGCGAGCCAACCGCCATCGCGCCCAACACATGCGTGAAGCGCGAATGCTCGGCCGACGGGAATGCGAGATACGCTAAACCGAGCTGCCGCAAGCGCCGGAGCCGTTGCATGGCGGGCAGGTCGAGCACGTGCGCTTCGGCCGGCGAGAGTTCGATGAAATGGTGGATTGGATCGAAAATTCGTTTCATCGCTCGTGCGACGCTTCGCGCCCGCGTGCGAGCGTTCCGCCGGGCGGCATAGGTCGGCTGCGGTGGTGGAGAAGATAGCACGGTGAGGCTCGATCGGAGCGTAATCCGGGAGATTCATTCCCGGGTCGATATCGCCGCCGTGATCGGAAGCTACGTTTCGCTCAAGAAACGCGGTAACGATCTGGTCGGTCTTTGTCCGTTCCACGGCGAGAAAACGCCGTCGTTGCACGTGCACCCCGATCGCGGTTTCTTCAAATGTTTTGGATGCGGGGTTGGCGGCGACGTCCTGACCTTCGTGCAAAAGGTCGAGAACGTGCCGTTCGGCGACGCGATTCGCATGCTGGCGAGCAAAGCCGGCATCGAACTCGAACCCGAAAATCCCGGGGCGGCGCGCGCGCGCACCGAGCGAGAGGCGATCTACGAAGCCAATCGCATCGCAGCCGCATACTTCGCACGCGTGCTCGTCAGTCCGAGTGGCGACCGGGCGCGCGAGTACTGCGCTTCGCGAGGCATCGAGCCGGCCACCATCGAGCGATTTGGATTGGGGTACGCGCCGGACGGCTGGGACGGTCTCGTTACGGAATTGCGTAACGAAGGTGTCGATCCGGCGGTCGCCGCCAACGCGGCGCTCATCAAAATGGGCCAACGTGGATATTACGATTTCTATCGCGACCGATTGATGATTCCGACGTACTCGACCACCGGCGAAGCGATCGCATTCGGCGGCCGTTCGCTGGGAGACGGGGAACCGAAATATCTCAATACCGCTTCTACCCCGGCGTACGTTAAGGGTAGTCATCTGTACGCGCTGAATATGGCGCGCAGGGCGACGCAACGCGATCGGACGCTGATCGTTGTGGAGGGGTATCTCGATTGCATCGCGTTGCATCAAGCGGGCTTCGAAAATGCCGTGGCGTCGTTAGGCACGTCGTTTACCGCCGAGCAAGCGTCGGAACTGCGAAAATACGCCGAGTACGTATATCTGTGCTTCGACGGCGACGCTCCGGGTAACGCCGCCGCAACCAAAGCCGTCGATATTGCGTCTAAGATTCTCGAGCATGCCGGATCGTCGGTCCGCGTCGTGCTGCTCCCATCCGATGAAGATCCGGATACGTACGTCAGGCGTCGCGGAAACGCGGCCTTTCAGGCGTTGCTCGATGGGGCCAAACCTGCGATCGAGTTTCGGATCGACGCGGAAATCGATCGTCTCAAGCGGGGCTTCGACGCGCCGTCGCGCATCGTACCAAAAGCCGAAGCGTTGATACGCGAAATGACCGATCGTTCGGAGTGGGACCGCTGGCGCGTCTACGTTGCAGGACGGCTGCAGGTGAGCGTTGACGACCTTCGGAATAGCCGATTTCTCGCCGACGCAGCTAACTTTACGCCGCGTTCGGGCGGATCGGTAACGGGAAGCCGACACGTGCCCGCAACGGCTCAGCCGCTTTCGTTCGAACGGGAAGCCGTTAGCATCTTCCTCGAGGAACCCGCACTCGTCGCCGACTTTTGCACGCGAATAGCGCCGGAGCGTTTTCGCAACGAAGCGTACCGTCGGATTTACGAACGCATCGTTGCGGCACCGTTTGCATTGCTGGAAACCGCCGATGTGTTCGAGCTCTTTTCCGAGGATGCCGAAAGCGCCGAGCTGCTCGCGGGACTCGGGGCGCGCGATCGGAGCTCGGCAACGATTTACGCTGGTTCTGAGGATCGCCGCGCGCATTTGGAGCGTATCGTCGAACGCTTGGTGCTCGACGACGAACGCGGCCGTTACCGCGCGTTAAACGAGACCATCGATCGACGTGTGGCCGCCGGCGAATCGATTCCCGACGATATGTGGGCCGAATTCAAATCGCTGACGGCGAGGTTGAAACGATAAGAGAGAAATTGGAGAACGGGCAAGAAATTGGAGACCCAGGTGCCAACCGAAGTGACGAAAATCAAAACGAAGGGGGTGAGACGCTCGATGCCTCGCAAAAAAGCTAGCGCTAGCGGCACGGAAGCGCCGCCGCCTACGCTCGAAGAACTCAAAAAGAAACTACTGGCGCGCGGCAAAAGTCGCGGCTCGCTGACGTATGAAGAAATCAGCGCCACCTTCGAAGTGCTCGAGGAAGTCACGCCCGAGCAACTCGATGAGTTTTTCGAGGAAATTTCGGCCTCCGGCATCGATTTAGGCGAGGATCAAAAGGAAGAAAAGGCCGAGGCCGACGCCGAGGAGCGTACCGCAGCCGACGCTATTTCCGACAGCTTATCGCTGGACGATCCGGTCCGCATGTACCTCAAAGAGATCGGTCGCGTGCCGCTGCTCTCGATGGAACAAGAGAAGTCGTTGGCAATGCGGATCGAAGCCGGCGAGTTGGAATCGGCAAAAAACGGCGCGGCCGTTCGTGCGATTATGGACTCGGGCGAAGAGGCCAAGCGTCAGCTCACCGAGGCGAACCTTCGGCTCGTGGTATCGATCGCAAAGAAATATGTCGGGCGCGGAATGCTGTTCCTGGATTTGATCCAGGAGGGCAACCTCGGCTTAATTCGCGCCGTCGAAAAGTTCGACTATACCAAGGGCTATAAGTTCTCGACCTACGCCACGTGGTGGATCCGGCAAGCGATCACGCGTGCGCTCGCCGATCAAGCGCGGACGATCCGTATTCCCGTGCATATGGTCGAAACCATCAACCGGCTGATCAAAGTATCGCGCCAGCTTTTGCAAGAGTTGGGTCGGGAGCCGACGGTCGAAGAGATCGCGGAGCAAATGGGTTTGACCCCCGAAAAAGTCCGCGAGGTCATGAAGATCTCGCAAGAGCCGATTTCGCTCGAAACGCCGATCGGCGAAGAAGAAGATTCACATCTCGGCGACTTCATCGAAGATCAGGAAGCCGTGGCGCCGGCCGAAGCGGCATCGGTGATGCTGCTCAAAGAGAAGATGCAGGACGTGCTGCAAAACCTTACGGATCGCGAACGCAAAGTTCTCGTACTGCGGTTCGGATTAGAAGATGGCCATCAGCGTACGTTGGAAGAGGTTGGCCAGGAGTTCGGCGTGACGCGCGAGCGTATCCGCCAAATCGAAGCCAAGGCGCTGCGTAAGCTGCGCCATCCGTCGCGCGGCAAAGCGCTCAAGGATTACTGGAGCAACGAGTGATCCGCACGATGTGCGCGGCGCTGACGGCGGCGTTGGCGTTCGTTTTACAGGGCGTTGCGCCGTCGCCGGTTCCGTCTGCGTCGCCGACCGCAGCGCCTCGCGAACTCAAGTCGATCGTGACCGTCGTTTCTTCTCCGTACTGTAACGCGCTTGCCGAGCATTTTAACGCCGCGCTACGCCCGATGCTCGCCAACGACCGCGTGTTCGATGCGGTCGGCGTTCAGATGGATGCGATGAACGATATGTTCGATTATCCGAATTACGTGAACCGCTTCCTGGATCTGCGCGTGAAACTGACCAAAGAATCGGACGTGCTGATCGCGTCGCTTCGTCCGATCGGCGCGGAGGTCGAGCAACTCAACAAATCGGCGTCGCTCACCACCGATCCGGCGGCTGCAGCGCAAATGCGCGATGCCGCCCAGAGGCTCAACGAGGCGTATCAACACCAGTTTCAACTCGCGACCGACGTTACGTCGCTCGCGCAGTTCATGATGCAATACAATATCGAGCGCGGTGGGCATCCGCTTTCAGGATGGACGCCGCAGCTCCAGGCGATGCCCGAAGATTCGAAAGACGTCAAGATCGTCGTTCACTACAACAAACAGCGCGACGCGATTTCGACGGCCGAGGATAATGCCACGGACATCGCCTACGAGATCGCTTCGACCCGCTGCACCAAATAGCGCAACGGACTACGCTACATTTTTGAAGCGGGGCCTGGCGAGGGCGTCGCAACCGTCGGATTCGTGTCGGCGAACGCGCCGGCCGGATTTGCCTTGACCCAAACGATCAAGTCCCAAATCGACGGAAATAAAAAGACGTGCGCGACCTGATCGGCCGATGTCGCAAGACCCATCTTGACCAGCGTTTCGGGCTTCGGATCGTCGACATTGCCGCCGGCAGCAGCGAATTTTTTCGCACCGACGCCGCCGTATTTCTGCGTTCCGTCAGGTTGCGTCAAAACGTAGTGGATATGTTCGCGAAACGACGTCCAGCGACGAAAATTAACTCCCCAAACTTGCGGCTGTGACGGCGAGGAACTCTGTAGCGCGGAGAAGTCGGCTCCGAGAAGATTGCCCTGCGCGTCGTACCACAGTTGGCTGGGCTGATGCGGATTGCCGCTTTGCCAATGCAAATTTGCATAGCTGATCGCGCCGTCTTCGTCGACGTTGGTGTAGCGAAAATACCCGGCTGCCTCAGCGGCTGCGGGGGTGGGAAAACGGCTCTGTAGATCGGCCGAGATCGACTTGACGAAGGCGGCCTCGGTGCCTTGCGGATAGGGCGACATGGTCGCACTCGGCGCGGGCGTGGCGGCG
>JBDTKL010000050.1:0-6349 GCA_039935355.1 Candidatus Tumulicola sp. | reverse complement strand
GGAGCCCGAAGAGTTGAGCCTGGAGGACCGCCGGCGAATTCACGACGAGCTTCGGGACGCCAGTCACGAGCTCGACGAACTGGTCGAGAGCACGACCCGGCTGCTGGGCCGTCTTTCCAATAACCTGGCGTTCGTCACCAAGCCGTTTCAGCTAACGGAAACGTTCAAGCACATCCAGCTGATCTGGCTGTCTCCGCGCACCGGCGTCGCGATCGTAGTAACGACGCTGGGCGTCGCGGCGCAAAGCCTGTTCGAAACGTCCGACGATCTGCTTGCGGACGATCTCACGCGATTGTCGAACGCGCTGAACGGCCGGTTCGCCGATCGGCCATTGCTCGAAGTCACCGACTCCGCCGTCGGGCAGTTAGCACAACGAGTTGGCGCGGCCGACGATTTACGCGTCGCCGTTATCACCGCGCTGGCATCGGCGCGTTCGACGGATCGCCCGCCGATTGCGGCTGCCGGCGCACAAAACTTGCTCGATCAACCCGAGTTTCACGATTTGCGGAAGTTGCGTTCGATTTTGCGGATCGTCGAAGAGCAGAAAACGCTGTATCAAATCGTCGCCGACGCGATGTCGAACGAGTCCGTGAGCGTTAAGATCGGTCGCGAACTCGGCAGCGACGAACTCACCGACCTTTCGGTGGTTACGGTGCCGTACCGTTTCGGTTCGCATGCAATGGGAACGTTATCGATTCTCGGTCCGAGGCGTATGCCGTACGGACGGCTGGTCGCGCTTGCTGCGGGCACGGCAAAAACATTAAACGAGCGTCTCTCCGACGCGACGGGCAGGTAGCGCGCTTCTTTCATGTCCACGACCGACTATTACGAAATCCTCGGCGTCGCGCGCGACGCCTCCGGGGACGAGATTAAACGGGCCTATCGCCAACTGGCGCGTACGCATCACCCCGACGTCGCCGACGATAAGTCGGCGGCTGAATCGCACTTCAAAAGCATCAACGAAGCCTACGAAGTGCTGTCGGATCCGGCCAAGCGCGAACAGTACGATCATTACGGTCGCGCTGGGGCACCAAACGGTGCCGATGTCGGCTTCGGCGGCGGATCGTTCGGGGATATTTTCGATATGTTCTTCGGCAACGCGCGCGCCGGCACGCGGCAAGCCGGTCCGCAGCGAGGCTCCGATCTTCGTTACGATCTCCGGATAACGCTCGAGGAAGCTTTTAGCGGAACGAGTCGTGAGATTGCGTTTCAACACGTCGGTCAATGCGACGTCTGCCGAGGCAGTGGTGCCGAGCCTGGAACCCTCGTCACGCCGTGCGATCGTTGCGGTGGCGCCGGCATCGCGCGCGTCGTGCGAAACACGCCGCTGGGGCAGATGGTCACGCAAACGACATGCCCGAAATGCCGCGGCGAGGGTCATACGATCGAACATCCGTGTCACGCATGTGCCGGCAGCGGGCGTCGTCAGATGGATCGACGTCTAACCGTGCAAGTGCCGGCCGGCGTCGATGACGGTTCGCGCATCCGTATCGGTGCAAACGGCGAGGCCGGTACCAACGGCGGTCCGCCCGGCGATTTGTACGTCTATTTCAACGTAGCGCGTCATCGGTTGTTTCGTCGCGAAGGCACCGACACGCAGGTCGACGTCACGATCGGCTTCGCGCAGGCGGCACTTGGTGCGACGGTGCTCGTGCCGTCGCTCGACGGCGACGTCGAGCTCGAGATCGGTGCCGGCACACAAACCGGAACGAGGCTGCGCGTCCGCGGACATGGCATGCCGCACGTACGCGGTGCCCAACGTGGCGACCATTTTGTAACCGTGCGCGTTGCCGTCCCAGCCAAACTAACCCGCCGCCAACGCGAGCTACTCGAAGAATACGCGCGCGAGGAAGGCGACGAAGTCGAGGAGCGCTCGTTCTTCGACCGCGTCAAGGACGCGTTCCGCCCAGAGTAATGCCCGCCCGACGGTTTTTCGTGCCGGGAGCGCACCGCGTCGGAACGTCCGTCGAACTCGCCGGCAGCGACGCACATAAAATCGCCAACGTGCTTCGACTGCGCCAAGGCGACGCGCTGGAAATCGTCGATTCCGCCGGCACGTTATTCGACGCCGAACTTGTCGAAGATTCGGGCCGTTTGTACGCGTCGCTAAAATTCGGGCACGAGCCCGAAGCGCGAGCGACGTTGCGCGTCGACGTGGCGCAAGCCGTGCCGAAGGGCGCGAAAATGGATTACGTCATCGAAAAAGTGACCGAACTGGGTGCCGGCGCCGTGATCCCATTCACTTCCGAACGCAGCGTCGCGCGCGATGGCGGCGAGCAAAAACTGCAGCGCTGGCGGCGTCTGGCCGAGGCGGCCGCGCAGCAATGCGGCCGTCTCGACATACCTCTGATCGATCCCGTGCGTTCGTTCGGCGACGTCGTATCGGCGTTCGGTTCGTACGATGCGGCGCTGTTCGCGTGGGAATTGGCACCGCACGTGCCGCTACTCGAACGCCTTGGATCGTCGTTGCGCGATGCCCGGACGGCGATCGTCGTTGTCGGCCCCGAAGGCGGCTTCAGCCACGCCGAAGCCGACGCAGCGGCGGAGTCCGGCGCCGAACTCTTGTGGCTGGGACCGCGCATTCTGCGCGCTGAAACGGCCGCACTCGCGCTCCTGGCAGTCATCGAGGCCATCGCGGGCGCTTCGACGGGCCGGAACTGAACGCGCCCTTGTCGTACTTACGCGAGCGAATATGGCGTTGCCGTTTACAATCGTCATCCCAACGTACAACGAGGCCGGCGGCATCGAAAAACTGCTCTGGACCCTTGGCGAAGCATTCCGTGCGAATGGGCTAGACGGTGAGATCGTGGTAGTCGACGACAACTCTCCCGATGGGACGGGTGCAATCGTCGACCGCTTATCGCACGAACTGCCGGTGAAATGCCTGCATCGTCCCGGAAAAATGGGTCTCTCATCGGGTGTCATAGACGGCTGGAAAGCTGCCCGCCCCGAATCGGTCGCACTCGGTGCGATGGACGCAGACTTCAGCCACGATGTCGGCGCGTTGCCAAAGATGGTCGCAGCGCTCGAGTCGGGCAAGTACGGGCTTGCGGTCGGCAGCCGGTACGTGCCGGGCGGCGGTATCGCGAATTGGCCAAAACGGCGCATCCTTACCTCGCGCATCGCTTGCTGGCTGGCACGCCCACTCACCGGCGTCAAAGACGTTACGAGCGGTTATCTTTTGGTGCGTCGCGAGGCACTCGACGGAATCACGCTGGATCCGATCGGTTTTAAGATCGGACTCGAAGTCATCGTCAAGGGCAAGTACGGCAAGGTGCTGGAAGTCCCATACACGTTTACGGATCGCATCGTCGGCGAGTCGAAACTCAATCAAAACGAGATTTTCAACTATTTGAAGCAGCTGCGTAAACTCTATCTCGGACGGCTACGGCACGCCGGCGCTCCTTAGCGCCGTGCCGATGTCGATGCCGGAATGGCTCTCCAACCGCCGCAACGGCCGCACGCAAGACGTCGCGGTATGGTCGAAGTGTCCGAACTGCGGCGAGGTGGTGTACCGCCGGGATCTCGCTGCGAATGCGTTCGTCTGTCCGCGCTGCAAGTACCACTTCCGTATGTCGGCCTACGATCGAATCGCGTCGTTAATCGACGGCGAGTTCGTCGAAATCGGCGCCGACATCACCTCCGCCGATCCGCTCGAATGGGTCGACCGCCGTTCCTATCCCGATAAGCTCGAAGCCGATCGCGAAAAAAGCGGATTGGTCGAAGCGGTCGTTTGCGGATTCGGCAACATCGGCGAATTCGAAGTCGGATTAGGCGTCATGGATTTCCATTTCCGTGGCGGCACGATGGGGAGCGTGGTCGGAGAGCGCATCGCATTGCTGTTGGAAGAATCGTTGCGTAGAAGCGTGCCCTGTATCGTGTTTACGGCATCGGGCGGGGCGCGCATGGAAGAAGGCATGCTGGCCTTGGCGCAAATGGCCAAGACGAGCGCGGCCGTTTCGCGTTTTGGCGCCGCCGGCAATTTCTTCGTGACGGTGCTGACCGATCCGACCACCGGTGGCGTCTCGGCCTCGTTTGCGTTTCAGTCCGATGTGGTCATCGCCGAATCGCGTGCCGTGATTGGATTTGCCGGCCGGCGCGTGATCGAGCAGACGATTCGCCAAAAGCTTCCGGATCAATTTCAAACGGCCGAGTTTCTCTTGGAAAAGGGCGCCATCGACATGGTGGTCGAGCGTCAGAACGTCAAGGCGACGCTGACGCGCCTACTGGAATATGCCAAGCCGGTGGCGCGATGAGCAATAACGTGATCGTCGAGCGCGAACGCGGTTTGGTCGAACTCGAACGCCGCATCGACGAGATCCGAGCCGCCAACGCAACCCAACCGGTCGATATGTCGGCCGAGATCGCCGCGCTGGAAACAAAATACCGGACGATTCAGAACGAAGTCTTCGGCTCGCTGACGCCATGGGAAAAAGTCAACATGGCGCGGCACCCAAGTCGCCCGACCGCGTTAGAATATATCGAGCGCCTCGACCGCTTTGACGAACTGCACGGGGATCGGCAATTCCGGGACGACCCGTCGATCGTCGGTGGTTTCGCACTGTTGCACGGCCGTCCGGTGATGGCGATCGGACAGCAACGCGGGCGCGATACCAAAGAAAATCTGCAGCGCAATTTCGGCATGCCGGCGCCCGAAGGCTATCGCAAAGTTCGCCGTCTCGCGGCCCTGGCGTCGCGTCTCTCCGTGCCGATCGTTACGCTGGTCGATACGAAGGGTGCCGATCCCGGGATCACGTCGGAAGAGCATGCCCAGTCCGAAGCCATCGCAATGTGCTTGCATGAATTTACGATCGCGCGCGTACCGATCGTAGCCACCGTCATCGGCGAAGGCGGCTCGGGCGGTGCATTGGCATTAGCCATTGCCGACCGCGTTCTGATGCTCGAACACAGCATCTATTCGGTCGCGTCGCCCGAAGGCTGCGCAGCGATTCTGTGGTCGGACGCTGGCAAGGCGGAAGAAGCCGCGCAACGGTTGAAGTTAACCGCACAGGACTTGCAACAGTTTGGAATCGTCGACGACATCGTTCCCGAACCACTCGGCGGCGCGCATCGAGATACGAACGCCGTGATAGCGGGCGTTTGGTCGACCGTCTCCGCCGCGCTCTCGCTACTCGCGCCGTTGCCGCCGGCCGAACTCCTCGATCGCCGCTACGATAAATACCGCGCCATCGGCCAATGGGCTCGCTCGCTCGATCCGGTAGCAGGCGCCTCGTGAAGCGCACCAATCCGTTTCGGCAATTCGTTCGTTGGTGCGGCCGCGTCGGCGCGCTGAGCATCGCCGTGTTGATCATCGTGCTGGTCGGCATTCAGTTCGCGCGGGCCATCGCCGAGAACGTCGCGATGAGCCGGAAGCTCGCATCGATTCGGGCGCAGGTCGCTACGATGCAAAAACACCAGGGGGCGCAGCGTGCTGAAATCCGCCGGCTGCAAGACCCGCTGGGCGCTATTCCTGAGATTCACGACCGGCTGCGACTGGTTCGTGCGAACGAGGCGATCATTTTCGTGAGCCCGGCGCCGTCGACCACTCCGTGAGCGAGCCGGCCGCCGGGATCGTTATCAACCTTAACGCGTATGGTGCCACGGTGCGCCTTGGCAGCGGTGACCTCGCCACTGCACCGTCCTCCGACGTCGAAGCGCATCGCGCAAAATACCAGCATTCGCTGCTGCGCCGCACCGAGCTGAACTTCCAAGTTCGCAAGAGCGGCCGTCGTCCGATCGTCGTTCTGGTGCCGCAAATCAGCGACGAAGCGCTCGACGAGCGTATCGCGGCCTATCTGCAAAGTACGCAAGAGTGGGACGAACGCGATGGCGTTCCGTCGGCCCAGCGCCACTTTTTGCACAAGAAACGACGCGCCGAAGTCTTTCGCTCCCAACACGAGTCGTAACGCGTGACCGGCGCCGTCCTATCCGTCGGCACCAACTCCACTCGCGGCCTGCTCGCCGAGTACGACGGCGACCGCGTTCGCGTTCCGTTCTCGCGTTCGATCGGCACTCGAATAGGCGAAGGCCTTGGCCGTAGCGGCGATCTGCGGCCTGAGGCAATCGCTCGGACGATGCGTGCTCTCGAGCGGCTCCATCGCGAATTGGCCGGCCGGTACGGCCGGCTGTGGGCGGTCACCACGAGTGCGGTGCGCCGCGCCGACAACGCTACGGTGTTCCTCGAGCTCGTGCGCGAGCGGTTTGGCGTGCAGATGGATGTCTTGAGCGGACCGGAAGAGGCGCGCGCTGCGTATCGTGGTGCCGCGGCGGCCGTGCGTCCAACCCCCGGTGAGCCAATCGGCGTCGTCGATTCGGGTGGTGGCAGCACCGAGTTTGCAATCGGATCGGG
>JBDTKL010000049.1:0-4753 GCA_039935355.1 Candidatus Tumulicola sp. | reverse complement strand
GAAGGCCGAGGATGGCCGCGTGGCGGTCCGCAACGTGCGTCACAAGGCGCACGACGACATCAAGGTGCAGCTCAAAGCCGGCGACATCACCGAAGACGACTCGAAGCGCATGCAAGATACGCTGCAGAAGCTGACCGACCGCTACGTGAAGGAAATCGACGGTCTCGCTGCCGCCAAAGAAAAAGAAATAATGGAAGTGTGAACGAGCTCGTGCTGCTCCCGGAGGTCGACGCTCGACGCGCCCTCGACGCCCGCCGCCTGCGGGTATCGTTGCTCGCGCCCTTCGGGCACTGGGTCGGGCGCGGAACGCTGCGCGTTCTGCGCGTGATTTCCGGCGACGATCGAACGGAGCTCACCGTCGGGTACGAGTCGTACGAACGCGTAGACGCACTCTTCGACGATCCGCGAGACTCCGAATGATCGACCCCGCTTCCGCCGTCGAGCTACGGCCGGCAGCCGTTCCGCGGCACGTCGCAATCATTATGGATGGCAACCGGCGCTGGGCCAAGATGCGGCGACTGCCGGCAATCGAGGGACACCGCCGCGGGATCGTAGCGTTGCGTCGAACCACCCGGGCCGCGAGCGACGCCGGCGTCGAGGTGTTGACGGTCTACGGATTTTCCACCGAGAACTGGAATCGCGACACGCGTGAGATCTCGCTGTTGTTCGACCTGTGCGTGTATTTCGCGCGCAGCGAAGTCGACGAATTACGTCGCAACAACGTACGCGTTCGTGTGATCGGTGACTGGGAATCGCTGCCTCCGGGCCCGCGCGCCGCACTGCACGACTTACAAGCGTCGACCGCGCACAACGACGGGCTGCTGCTCAACCTCGCCGTCAACTACAGTTCCCGCGCAGAGCTCGAACGCGCCATTCGCGCGATCGCAACCGACGTCGCCGCCGGGCGCATCGCCCCGGAGGCCGTGGACGACCAGTTGATTCAGCGCTATCTCTATACTGCGGGACTCCCCGAACTCGACTTGTTGATCCGGCCGGGCGGCGAGCGGCGGCTCTCGAACTTTTTACTGTATCAGGCTGCCTATGCCGAACTCGTGTTGACCGATGTCTTTTGGCCCGACTTTTCCGGCGACGATCTAATGCACGCATTAGGCGAATACGGACAGCGCGAGCGCCGTTTCGGAGGAGCGTGACCCTCCGCCGCGTCGTCGTCGGATTCGTGGTGGCGGTCATTGGATTTGCTTGTACGCTGTCACCGTGGACGTTCGATATATTGCTTCTGGGAATCGGATTTGGCGCTATCTACGAACTGAACGCCCTTTGCGAGAGAAAAGGCCAACCACTCGAATATCCGGTTGCAGTCCTGGGTGTATGCGCCTATATTGTGATGGCCGCGTTCGGCGTGCTGCATCGTTGGGAAGGCGTGCTGCTCGCCGGAATCGTGGTGGCGGCGTTCTGCATCGGGATGTACGGCGAACAAAAGGGGTATTTCGCGCGCACTGCCTACACGTTGCTCGCCGTTTTGTATATCGGCAAGTTGCTGACGTATTTTGTGTTCGTGCGCGCGATCGACGGCAACGGACTATGGCTGACCTTCTATGTGATTCTCACGATCGCCCTAACAGACATTTTCGCGATGGTCATCGGAACGGTTATCGGACGGCATCCCCTCACCCAGATCTCTCCGAAGAAGACCGTCGAGGGGTCGGTCGGTGCGGTGGTCATCGTGACCGGTTTCGCTACGGCCGCGACGCTCGTTCCGCAGCTGCATTTGGTGTGGTGGCAGGGCGTGGTGCTCGGATCGCTGACGTCCGTCGCCGCGCAACTGGGCGACGTCGTCGAGTCGGCGCTCAAACGTGATGCCGGCGTGAAGGATGCCGGAGCGATGATCGTCGGTCACGGCGGCGTGCTGGACCGCTTCGATTCGTACTTGTTCGGCGGCGTAACGTTTTTCGCGCTCCTGCACGTCGTTGGAGTGTTGCAAGTATCGTGAAGCGACGGCGTGTAGCCATTCTCGGCTCGACCGGCTCGATCGGCACGCAAGCGTTAGATGCCATATCGGCGCATCCCGATCGCTTTACGGTCGTCGGCCTCGCTGCCGGGCGCAACGTCTCGCTGCTGCGCGAGCAAGCCGAGCAATTCCGCCCCGAAATCGCGACGACGGCCGAAGACGGGCCGCAAGCTCTGCTGCGCGTTGCGCTCGAATCGAAGCCCGACGTGCTCTTGGCCGCGACCGATGGGGCGGTCGCGTTCGACGCCGTGTTTGCGGCGGTGGAGCGTGGCATCGACATCGCGGTTGCGAATAAAGAATTGATCGTCGCTGCCGGCGAGTTGTTGGTTGCGGCGGCGTCGGCGAGCGGGTCGTCTCTTCTGCCGGTCGATAGCGAGCACAGCGCCATCTTTCAGTGTTTGGAAGGCGAACGTCGCGAGTTCGTGCGCGAGATCGTGTTGACCGCCTCGGGCGGGCCGTTCTGGCGCTGGTCCGCAGAGGACATCGCCTCGGCGGGCGTCGAGGCCGCCTTGGCGCATCCCACCTGGAATATGGGGACGAAAAACACCATCGATTCGGCCAGTATGATGAATAAAGGTTTGGAAGTGATCGAGGCGAGCCGATTGTTCGGGTTGCCCGGCGAGCGGGTGCGATTTGTGGTCCATCCGCAGTCGATCGCACACGGCTTCGTTATTTTTACCGATGGAAGCGTCAAAGCGCAGCTAGCGGCTCCCGACATGCGGGTGCCGATCGGGTACGCGCTCGCCTATCCGGACCGCTTGCCCGGACCGCCTTCAGGGTGGCAGGACGAGTCGGTGCTGGATGCCATCGGCGGCCGGGGCGAGGCGCCGTTACGGTATGATTTTGAAGCCGCCGATCCCGTACGCTTTCCGTGCGTGCGGTTAGCGTACGAGGCCTTGGCCGCTGGGGGCACCGCTCCAGCGACCCTGTCAGCCGCCAATGAAGTCGCGGTCACTGCGTTCGTCGAACGAAAGATTGCGTTTGGAGAGATCCCGACCGTCATCGAAACGGCGATGTCCGAAACGGGCCGCGCCGAGCTGACGCTCGAAGAAATCCGCGTCGCCGATCGGACCGCTCGCAGCGCGGCCAAACGGATCGTGCAACGCATGGAAAGGCCCGTGTGTCGTTAGCCGTTGTGAACCTCGTCGGCATCGAGAAAGTCGTAACGTTTCTGGCCATGTTGTCGGTGCTCGTGGTGCTCCACGAGTTCGGCCACTTTATCGTCGCGCGACGATCCGGCGTTCGCGTCAACGAGTTTGCCGTCGGCATGGGCCCCAAGCTTTTGGGTTGGACCTCCCCGCGTAGCGGGACGCTCTATTCGATTCGGTTGCTGCCGATCGGTGGCTATTGCGCGATGCAGGGTGAGGATGGCAAGTCTTCCGAGGCCGAGCAGCAGCGCGAGTTCCGTACCGCCGAAACCGCGCATAGCGACAACTTTCAAGCGAAGTCGCCGTGGCAGCGGCTGGCCATCGTGCTGGCCGGTCCGGCCGCCAACTTTTTGCTCTGCTTTCTGATCTTACTGATTTCGGCCATCACCTTCGGTGTTTCCGGAAACGGGATGCAGCCGGTCGTCGGAATTCTGGTCGCGGGCTCGCCCGCTGCCGCCGCCGGAATGCAGGCGGGCGATCGCATCGTCGAGCTCAACGGCCGTCCGATCACCAGCGGCACGACGTTGATCGATACCATCCATGCGTCGCTCGACAAGAAGCTCGACCTGGTGTACGAGCGTAACGGCCAGCGAGCCGAGGTCTTCGTCGTGCCCAAATTGTGTCCGATAGCCGGCAAAAAATTTGGATGCATCGGCTTTACGCCGGTTCCCGTGTACGAACGCGTCGGACTCGGCACGGCTATCACCACCAGCGCCAAGCAGTTTGGCGACATCGCCGACCAAACCGTCGGAAGCATCGTGCTTCTGGCGACGCACTTTAAACAGTACGCGCCGCAAATATCCGGTCCGATCGGCATGGGCCAGGTCGCGACGACGATCGAAGATTGGGGCTGGGGGCCGTACTTTTGGCTGGGCGCGACGATTTCGTTCGCGCTCGGACTCTTTAATCTGTTGCCGATTCCCGCGCTCGATGGTGGGCGCGCGGCGTTCATTGTCGCCGAACTGCTTCGCGGACGCCCGGTCGATCCCGAAAAAGAGGCGATGGTGCACGTTGCTGGATTCGCCGCGTTGATGGCGCTGATGCTGATCGTCGCATTCCACGATATCGCTCGCATTGCGAGCGGAAACGGAGTCATGTAGCCGTGTTACGTTTGCGCCGTCAAAGTAAGCCGATTTTTTTGCAGAATAAGACAGGCAAAGCCGACGCCAAAAGTGTTTGGATCGGCGGCGATCATCCGATTGCCGTTCAGTCGATGACGACCACCGATACAGCGGACTCCGACAAAACGCTCGAGCAAATTTACGGTCTGGCCATGGAAGGTTGCGAAATCGTCCGCGTGACGGTCAAGGATCCGCCCGATGCCGCCGGACTTCCGGCGATCGTGTATCGCTCGCCCGTTCCGATCGTTGCGGACATTCACTTCGATCACAAGATGGCGCTTGCGGCCATCGAAGCCGGTGTCGCTAAACTGCGCCTCAATCCGGGCAATATTCGCGATCCTAAAAAGGTAGCCGAAGTCGTAACCGCAGCGAAAGCGCGCGGTATTCCGATTCGCGTCGGCGTCAATTTAGGTTCGCTGGCGCCCGACCTAGAGAAGACGCTCGGCCTCACGGCCGAAGCGATGGTACAGTCGGCATTGCGACATGTCGAGATGCTCGAGGAACACGGCCACACC
>JBDTKL010000048.1:0-6915 GCA_039935355.1 Candidatus Tumulicola sp. | reverse complement strand
GGCGGCTTCGTGTTCCATGCGGTCGCCAGCCGGCGGATCGGCGTGGCCGACTACGGCGTTCTGTACGCGCTGATTTCCACCAGCACGATCCTTGCGATTCCGGCCACGTTGGCCGCTCCGGTGGTGGCCCGCTTCGCTGCCGAGTTCCGAGTGTTGCACGACGAACGGCATATTCGACGTCTCGTGCTCGACGTCGTGCGTTTCTGCGCGTTCATCTGGGTATTCTATATTGTCGCGTCGCTGGTGCTCATGAAACCGGCCGCCGCCTTTCTGCACGCCCCGATTTGGCCCGCGCCGTTTGTGGCGATCATCGGCGGGACGCTGTTGCTGAGCGGCGTGCTGCGGGCCGTCGCGCAAGGAACGCAAGATTTTACCGGCTTTGCGCGCTCGTGCGTGGCCGACGGCGTCGCCAAGGTGATCGGCGTGCTGTCGTTCACCGCGCTCGGCTGGGGGCTGTTGGGGGGCGTTGGCGCCTTTTTGTGCGGTGCGTTGGGCGGCGCCGTCGCGATCGGCATGCGGTTGTTTCATCACTACGGGACGGTCGAACATTGCGTGATCCGCTACGATTGGCGGCGCATCGCCGTCAGCGGCGTCGGGGCGGCTGCGATTACGATCGGCGGCGCGCTGATGGGTTCCGCGGACGTCATTTTGATCAAGCATTATTTCGACGCGGACGCGGCCGGCGTGTATTCGGCGGCGTCGCTGGGCGGCAAGGTACTGTTGTATTTCGTTGGCTTCGTGCCCACCGTGTTGCTTCCTCAAGCCGCCGAACGCCACGTTCGAGGCGAGCGGACGCGCTACGCGTTGGCGATGTGCGTCGCGATCCTGCTGGGCATCGGCGTGGTCGGCCTGATCCTGGTGCACTTCTTCGGCATCTTCCTGATCCACGCGCTGGTCGGCCATGCGTTCGACGGCGCCGTGCCGTTGTTGCTGCCCTATAGCACCGCTATGATGTTCCTAGCATTGAGTATCATGCTTGGATCGTATGGAATCGCGACCCATCGCATCGCGTTTGCCGGACCGTTACTGGTCGGGGTCGTCGGAACGCTGCTGGCGATCGTCGGGATGCACGCCTCGCTTGCCCAGGTCGTCAACGTGATCGCAGTAGGCAACGCGATTACCGCCGTGGCGGTGGCGGCCACGCTGGCCATCCAGGCGACCACCGGGCGCCGCCGCATTCCCGCAGCCGCAACGTAACTGCGCCCGCCCGCTTTTTCGCTTGAGCGCGCGGGCCGAACCCCGTAAGATAGCGCTACCATGGAACTCCGCATCGACCAGACCTCCGTCGACCGCTGCCGCGCACTGTCGGGCTCGATCGTCGCGCCCGTCGAAGCCTTTATCGCCGCTCACTCGACCGTGTCCGTCGAGCGCGCGGTTCTGCGGCTGCTGGGGCTTGACGGGGTCGGGCGCGACGAGATTCCGGTGCCGAACGTTGTCGTCGAGTCCCTCGCCACGCCGGTGCTAGCTCGCGGCATCGCGTTGGCGATCGGCAAAATGGTGGCCGAAACCGGCTTGAATCCGGCCCAAGCGGGCGCGGCGATTGCGGCCGGCGAGCTGGACCTCGCACAGTTCGGGGCCACACCCGATGAAGCGGCCCGAGCGGCGCTGGCTCCGCACGTCGAGGCGGGCATGCGCCGCCTGCGCGAACGGCGGGCCGAACGCGGCGAACGGCTCGAGCGCTTGAAGCAACTGCCGCCGCCGCTCCTGTACGTGATCGTGGCCAGCGGCAACATCTACGAGGATCGTACTGCGGCCGTCGCCGCGGTCGAAGCCGGCGCACAAATCATCGCGGTCATCCGTTCGACCGGACAATCGCTGCTCGACTTCGTGCCGTACGGCGCGACGACCGAAGGATTTGGCGGCACGTACGCCACGCAAGAGAATTTCCGCATTATGCGCGCGGCCCTCGATGAAGCGTCGGAGCGCGCCGGGCGATACGTGATGCTCACGAATTACGCGAGCGGCCTGTGCATGCCCGAGATCGCGGCGCTGGCGGCCGTCGAGCGTCTCGACATGTTGCTAAACGACTCGATGTACGGCATCTTGTTCCGCGACATCAACATGAAGCGCACGTTCGTCGACCAACATTTCAGCCGCACGCTGAACGCCTACTCCGGCATCATCATCAACACCGGCGAGGATAACTATCTCACCACCGCCGACGCGGTGGACCAGGCACCGGCCGTCCTCGCCTCGCAATTTATTAACGAGGAGTTCGCGCATCGTGCCGGTATGCCCGACCGGCAGATTGGATTGGGCGACGCGTACGAAATCGATCCGGGCTTAGAGGACGGATTTCTCTTTCAAGTGGCGCAAGCGCAGCTGACGCGACAAGTCTTTCCGGACGCGCCGCTCAAGTATATGCCGCCGACCAAACACATGACGGGCGACGTCTTCAAAGGCCATCTGATCGACGCGCTTTTCAATCTAACGTCGGTCATGACGGGTCAAACGATCCATTTGTGCGGAATGCTTACCGAAGCGATCCACACGCCGTTTCTCGGCGATCGCGCGCTGTCGATCGATAACGCGCGTTACGTGATGAACACCGCACGCCATTTCGGCGACGAGATCGTCGTCAAGCCGGGCGGCACGATCGAAAAGCGCGCCGCATCGGTTCTGGCCGGTTGTGAGGTATTATTGGAGCGCGTTGCGTCGATCGGTTTGATGGAGGCGATCGAGGGCGCGTTTTTTGCCGACGTCAAACGCTCGCCCGACGGCGGTCGCGGCGCCGACGGCGTGTTCGCACGCGCACCCGGATATTTAAACCCGTTCGAAGATGCATTACGTGCCGAGCTGACGGTGCCGGCATGACGCAGGGCGTGAAACCGTACGGCGATACGATGAACGACGGCAAGATGCAACTGTCGTTTACGTTGCCGATCGAGTGGAACGAAGCCGCCGACGAAGCCGCGCGCCAACTAGCCGTAAACATGGGTCTGGTCGACGTGCAAGTCGTTGAAGGCCGGAAGATCGCTACGGGCTTTTCCTTTTTCGTCTTATATGCGAGCACCCCGCACAGCGTCGACGTGGACAACGTGAAAGCGTCGCCGGCGCGCGCACACGCCATGTCGATGGAAGAAGTCGACGCGTTCGTGGCCGAGAACGTCGGCCGCAAGATTCGCGTGGCTGGCGCGTGCATCGGTACCGACGCGCACACCGTCGGCATCGATGCCATTCTCAACATGAAAGGCTACAAGGGCGATTACGGCCTCGAGCGGTATCATTGGTTCGAGGCGTTCAATCTGGGTAGCCAAGTCGCCGCAGAAGATCTGGTCCGGTTCACCAAAGAGAAGGACGTCGACGCGATCCTCGCGTCGCAGATCGTCACCCAGAAAGGCAGCGACGTCAAAAACTTCACCGAGTTGGTCGAACTGCTGGAGGCCGAAGGGCTACGCGACCGTGTCGTGTTGGTTTGCGGCGGTCCGCGCGTTACCGGGTTGCTCGCCGCCGAGCTCGGCTACGACGCCGGATTCGGTCGCGGTACGCTGCCGAGCGAAGTCGCAGCATTCATCGCAGTTACGTTGGCCGAGCGTCTTCGCCGCTCCGGCAGCCAGTTATTCGCATAAACGACGATCGGAGCACCGTTGCAGAAAACCGCACTCATCGCCGGTATCACGGGCCAAGACGGTTCGTATTTGGCCGAGTTCTTGCTTGGGAAGGGCTATCGTGTCGTCGGCATGACGCGGCGTACGAGTACCGAGGTGCACGAGCGCATTCGAGATATCGTCGACGATATCGAAATCGTTTCGGGCGACCTCCTCGACCAAACGTCGATGTCTTCGATCGTTGCCGACGTACGGCCGCACGAGTTTTATAATCTCGCCGCACAATCGTTCGTCCCGACGTCGTGGAACCAACCCGTGCTCACCGGCGAGTTTACCGCGCTGGGCGTAACGCGAGCCCTCGAAGCGGTGCGCCACGTCGATACGTCGATCCGATTCTATCAGGCGTCGAGTTCGGAAATGTTCGGTAAGGTGGTCGAAGTACCGCAAACCGAGACGACTCCGTTCTATCCGCGCAGTCCCTACGGCGTCGCAAAAGTCTACGGACATTGGATCACGGTCAACTATCGCGAGTCGTACGACATGTATGCCTGCAGCGGCATCCTATTCAATCACGAATCGCCGCGTCGCGGATTGGAATTCGTCACCCGCAAGATTACCGACGGCGTGGCGCGCATCCGATTGGGGCTGACCCGCGAACTGCGCTTGGGAAACCTGGACGCGCAGCGCGATTGGGGCTTTGCCGGCGATTACGTCCGGGCGATGTGGATGATGCTGCAAGCCGACGAACCGGACGATTACGTGATCGCGACCGGTCGCACGCATAGCGTTCGCGACTTCGTTCGCATCGCGTTCGAGGCTGCGGGGCTCGGCTCGTACGAGCCATACGTCTTCACCGATCCGCGTTTCGTCCGTCCCGCCGAAGTCGATTTGTTGATCGGCGATGCGGGCAAAGCCGCCCGGCAGTTGGGGTGGACGCCGGACGTTACGTTCGAACAGTTGGTGCAAATGATGGTCGAAGCCGATATCGACCGCCTGTCGGAACGCTCGACGGTTTAGCGTCGCTTCGCGATGCGTGCGCTCGTCACCGGCGCGACCGGTTTCGTCGGCCGTTACCTCACCGCGGCATTGGAAGCCGGCGGTGCGTCGGTGTTCGCGTGCGGTGGTCCGAACGACGGGCCGGACGCGTTCGCGCTGGATCTCGACGATCCGGCCGCGATTGCCGCTGCCCTCGACATCGCGCGCCCCGACCTGGTCTTTCATTTGGCGGCACAGACGTTCGTTCCCGAATCGTTCGCGTCGCCGGTCGCGACGTATCGAACGAATGTCGTCGGCACGGCGCACCTTGCTTCGGCCGTGCGCGCCTATGCGGACGGCCGCGCGATGCCGCGCATTCTGTTTACGAGTTCGGCCGAAGTGTACGGTGCGCGTTCGGCCGCCGAGATGCCGTTGCGCGAATCGACGCTGCCGGCGCCGGCGACGCCCTACGCCGCAAGTAAGGCCGGCGCAGAAGCCGTCTTGTTGGCGGAAAGCCGGAGCCTCGGCCTCGACGTCGTCGTCGCTCGCGCTTTCAATCACATCGGGCCCGGACAGAACGAACGATTCGTCGTTCCTAGCTTTGCGCGGCAATTGTCGACGATCGCCGGAGGCGCGTCCTCGCCGGTCCTCATGGTCGGCAATCTCAACGCCGTACGCGACTTTCTGGACGTGCGCGACGTCGTCGCGGCATACGTCGCATTAGCACGCGACGGCGCGTCCGGTGAAATCTACAACGTGTGCAGTGGCGCGGGCCGAACCGTGCGCGACGTCCTGCGCGAACTCATCGCCATCGCCGGGGTTCCGGTCGAAGTGCGCGAGGATCCCGAACGGATGCGCCCGCTCGACGTTCCGGTCTTTGTGGGCAGCGCGCAGAAACTCGAAGCGGCGACCGGCTGGCATCCGGCGATTCCGCTGTCGCAATCGCTGCGCGACATCTACCGCTCGGCCGCGCCGGGAAAACCCGGCGAGAGTTCGTAAGGCTCGCATATGGCAGATTCACCCGAAAGCGTGCAGGCGTTCGTTTTCAAAAATCGGGGCACGCTCTTAGCGCTGCCGGCCGTCCTCCTCGCGCTCACCGGTAAGCCGTCGCGCGCCAGCGCGCGCGCCGGAATTCCGCTCGCCATCGCCGGCGAACTGTTGCGCTGCTGGGCCGTCGGTTATTCGGGGGTCACGACCCGTGGCGACAAGGTCGAAGCGCCCGAACTCGTTTCGGCCGGTCCGTACGCCTACGTACGCAATCCGCTATACGTCGGAAACTTTATCACTGCGGCCGGATTCGCGATCGCGTTCACCGGCGGGCTTCGGCCGGGCCGGCGAATCGCAGCGATTGCCGCGTCGCTCGGCGTAATGGCCAGCGTCTACGCGACGATCGTACCGCACGAAGAGCAGTTTCTGCTCGGCGAGTTCGGCCACGAGTTCGACCGGTATCGCGAAAACGTACCGCCGCTACTTCCGCGTACGACACCGTGGGATGAGGGCCGCGGCACGTGGCGGCCTGAGGTTATCCGCAGCGCGGAAACGCGAACGTTCGTAACGTTCGCAGCAATGTTGGTCGTTCTCGCATTTAAAGCGAGAGAATAGGCGAGGTTTCCTTCGTGACGGCGCGCCGCGGGTTGACGATCGCGCTGGCCGCCTCCATCGCGGTGGCGGCGCTGGAGTTTTGGGGTGGACTTCGTTCGCACAGCTTGGCGTTAACGACCGATGCCGTACACGTCTGCACCGACATTTTTGCATTGGTATTGGCGCTCGCCGCATCCATCGCGGCCACGCGGCCGGCCGACGTACGGCGCACGTTTGGATACGGACGCATAGAAATTCTCGGCGCCCTCGTCAATGGGACGCTGTTGCTGGTCGCGACCGTCGTTATCGCATTCGAAGCGGCCCGGCGCTTTTCCACACCGGTGCAACCGCAAACGACGATCATGACGATCGTGGCGGCCGTCGGCTTGATCTTGAACGCCGTCGCTGCGCTCGCATTGCGCGAACGCGGGGAACGCGACGTCAACGTGCGCGCCGCGTTGTTTCACGTGCTCGGCGACGCACTCGGTGCGATCGCCGTCGTCATCGGCGGCATCGCGATCGCGCTCACCCATCGCGCCTGGATCGATCCCGCGCTTTCGCTGCTGGTCGCGGCGATGATCGTGGCCGGCGTCTTCCGATTGATGCGCGAGGCCGCCGACGTCTTGCTCGAGAGCGTCCCGGCCGGCCTCGACCCCGACGCGGTGGAAGCGAGACTACGCCGGATAGCGGGCGTCGGCGGCGTGCACGATCTGCACGTCTGGTCGATCGGCAGCGCGTCGTATGCGTTGTCGGCACACGTGTTGCTCGAGGACCGGCGAATCAGCGAAGCGGCGGCTATATTGCGCGAAAT